>NZ_QTVB01000003.1:0-162367 GCF_003435965.1 Roseburia sp. AF42-8 | reverse complement strand
TTATACCTATATTGGGTGCAATGCTTATTAGTATTGCGGCTATGGTAGCGTATGTAGTAGGTATTGAACCCAAATACCGCAAAAAGAAATAAATGGAAACTTTCAGTTTTCAGATGACGATTTTTAAAGGATTTAATAACTGTTATATCTTGTTATAAAAATCTCGTCGCCCCCTTGAAAATACTAAACTTTTCACTGGTATCCTTTCCATTACATCTTGTATCGTGTTATATCGTTTTCCCCTTGTTTATGAGTCCTCCTAAGGGAAAGAATGAGCTGGATGAGCGACCGATTATTGATATTTATCGGAAGATAGAGGAAGATGGTTATATGGAGATTGACATCTGTTTCCCATTAAAGACAAAATTATCATAAAAAAGTTATGTAAAAATGTGTAGAGATATCTGACTTGACAAATAAACGGCCGTTTACTACAAACAAAATGTAAACGGTCGTTTATTTTATGAACAGGAGGTTTGGGTATGTCAAAAACTACAAAGGAAGATATATTGATTGTTGCATTACATTTATTTGCGAGAGATGGATATGAAGCAGTTTCTGTCAGTCAGATTGCGGGGGAGCTTGGCATGACAAAAGGTGCATTGTATAGGCATTATGAGAGTAAGAGAGATATTTTTGAACATATTGTAAAAAAGATGGAGCAGGGGGATGGCGAACAGGCAGGAGAATATGATATGCCTGTTGATAAAAAGGAAAATGAACCTGAACAGTATGAAGAGATTTCTACGGACAATTTCGTGGAATACAGTAAATCTATGTTTTCGTATTGGACAGAAAATGATTTTGCATCGTCATTTCGAAAGATGCTTACGTTAGAGCAGTTTCGGAATGAGGAGATGCAGGCTTTGTATCAGCAGTATCTTGTGTCCGGTCCGGCAGAATATGTGAAGGATTTATTCAAGAGCATGAAGATAGTGGATGCAGATAAAAAAGCAACCATGTTTTATTCCATCATGTTTTTCTACTATAGTCTGTATGATGGAGCAAAGGATAAAACAAGAATAAAAGAGCGGTTTGAAAAAAGTATTAGCAGCATTATATAAAGAAGTGGAGAAAAAGAAAATGAAGGAAAATATTATCATTCGATTGGAAAGAGAAAATGAATACCATGAGGTAGAAAATCTGGTAAGGGAGAGTTTCTGGAATGTGTATCGACCAGGCTGTCTGGAGCATTATGTACTCCACAAACTTCGCAATGATCCCGCATTTGTTCCGGAACTGGATTTTGTCATGACATTAGATGGACAGTTAATTGGACAGAACATGTTTATGAAGGCTGTGATTGCAGCCGATGATGGCAGAAGTATTCCCATTATGACTATGGGACCGATCTGTATTGCACCGAAGCTTAAAAGGAAGGGTTATGGAAAGATTTTACTGGATTATTCTTTAGAAAAAGCAAAAGAGCTTGGATGCGGAGCACTATGTTTTGAAGGAAATATTGATTTTTATGGAAAAAGCGGATTCAGACAGGCGAGTGAGTTTGGCATCCGCTATCATGGATTGCCGGAAGGCGAGGATGCATCTTTTTTTCTGTGCGAAGAACTGATACCGGGATATCTTAATGGAATTACAGGAGAGTATGCACCTCCGGCAGGGTATCTGGTAAATGAAAAGGAAGCGGAGGCATTTGATAGAGAGTTCCCGTATATGGAGAAGGAAAAACTTCCGGGACAGATTTTCTAAAATGTAGCAAACTTCATCAAATCTTTATTTTTCCCTGATAGATTATATTTCAGTAAGAAATAAAATATAGAAGGAAGGATAGAAAAGATGGAAATGATGTTGCAGACACAAAATCTATGTAAATATTTTAAAAAGCAGAAAGCGGTAAATAATGTTTCACTCAATATAGAAAAAGGACAGATTTATGGACTGCTTGGACCGAATGGCGCTGGTAAATCTACCACGTTGAAAATGTTGACCGGTATGATGAAACCCACTGCAGGAAAGATTTACTTTGATGGAAAACTTTGGGATAGGAAAGATTTATCAAAAATAGGAGCGTTAATTGAGAATCCGCCTATTTATGAAAATCTTTCCGCCAGAGAGAATTTGAAGGTAAGACAATTATTGCTTGGTACAGATGAAAACAGAATTGATGCGGTCTTGCAGATTGTATCACTTACAAACACCGGAAAGAAGAAAGCAGGACAGTTTTCTTTGGGAATGAAGCAAAGACTAGGCATTGCAATGGCATTGCTTGGAGAACCGGAACTTTTGATATTGGATGAACCTACGAATGGATTAGATCCAATAGGAATCGAGGAATTACGAGAACTGATTCGATCTTTTCCGGAACAGGGAATCACTGTAATTCTCTCCAGTCATATTCTCTCAGAGGTACAGTTACTTGCAGATAAAGTCGGGATTATTTCAGGTGGAATCTTAGGATACGAAGGAGCATTAAAGCAGGGAGATAATCTTGAAGATTTGTTTATGAATGTGGTAAGAAAAAACCAGAAAGCAGGTGAAATCCATGGTTAATATTATAAAAGCAGAACATCAAAAAGCCAAAAGAACCATGCGAAAAAAGTTTATCTGGGGATTTCCTCTTCTTACATTTGTCATGGCATTTATATTTACTCTTGGGATGACAAATGCTTATGCAGAAAGTGTTTGGAACTGGTGGTATACACTTTTGCTGCCGGGGATGATTGCTCTATTTTGTTATCTTTCTGTAGCGCAGGAGAAAAAGATAAAATACTATCATTTAACGACTATTCCAACAGACAGAAGAAAATTGTTGCTGGGGAAAATTATTTATATTGGGTACATGATTTTGTTTTCTAATGTGATTGTGTTTGCAGGAGCAACGCTTGGAGGCTTTCTTCTAACGACACATGTTCCAGTTGGAGGAGCGTTGATTGCAGTATTGTTTCTGACGATTTCTGAGTTATGGGAGATTCCGGTAGCTTTATTTTTAAGTGAACGATTTGGAATGATTGTAAACCTGTTCGTCTGCCTATTTATTACCGTCAGCGGTGTGGTAATATCACAAACCAGAATCTGGTATGTACTTGTTTCTGCAATCCCTATGCGAATGATGTGCCCGTTGCTTCATGTTTTACCAAATGGACTTGCCGCAGAAGCAGGGAATCCTCTTTTGGATACGGGAGTCATTGTTCCGGGAATGTGTCTCTCAATCATCTGGTTTGTTTTTGTAACGGTTCTGTTTTTGAAATGGTTTGAGAGAAGAGAGGTGAGATAGGATGCTTGGAAGATCTCTGAATGCAGACTTGCGAAAGATGAAAGGAACATCTGTGATTCTGGCACACGTACTGATTCCGATTCTAACCAGCGTTATATTTTTAGTGTATTACCTTTTTTCACCATGGAATGAAAATATGAAAGTGATTGCATTTTATCAGGCAATAGGAGCAGGACTTCCAGTACTTGTTGGAATTTTTACAGCAAGTGTGATGGAACAGGAACAAAATGCAGGTGATTTTCAAAATCTGTTGTCTTTACCGGATAAACCTGCAGCATTTTTATCGAAACTGTTGATGCTACTGGTTTTGTGTCTGTGCTCTATCCTATTGACAGCAATCATATTCGGAATTGGATTTGGAAGAATCGCATCAAGCGATATCGAAATCATGAAAGGATGTATATTTGCAGCATTGCTGCTGTGGGGAAGCAGTGTTCCACTTTATCTGTGGCAGCTGATTCTGGCTTTTCAGTTTGGAAAAGGGGTATCCATTGGAGCAGGGATTATATCAGGACTAATTAGTGCATTGATGCTTACCGGACTTGGAGATTATGTGTGGAAATATGTATTTGTCTGCTGGACGGGTAGAGTACCATATACTTATCTGCAATCTGTATTGGGAGAAACTAGTGTAGGTGAATGGTTGTCATTCATACCAGGTTGCTTAATATTTACAGGGATTAGTATGGTATACTATTTTTGGTGGGTAAACCACTGGGAAGGAAACAGAATATTGGAATAGAATCGAGGAAAACTATGGCAAAAATACTGGCAGTTGATGATGAACCGGCAATTCTGGAAATGATAGAAAGCATTTTGAATAAGGATGGACATCTGGTTACCAAAGTAAGTAATCCACTAAAAATTAATATGGAAGAATTACATCGTTATGACCTGATTTTACTGGACATTATGATGCCTGGAATTGATGGCTTCGAATTATGCAAAAGAATCAGGGCACTTGTGGATTGTCCGATTTTGTTTCTTACGGCAAAAACGGAGGAAAACAGTCTGGTAAACGGACTTTCTTTAGGAGCAGATGATTATATTTCAAAGCCATTTGGAGTGATGGAACTTCGGGCAAGGATCAATGCACATCTTAGAAGAGAGCACAGGGAACATTCTGTCCGGATGGTTTTAGGGAGAGTCTGCATTCAGATGTCTCAAAAGAAACTGTTGATGGATGATAAGGAACTTCCTCTTACGAAAGCGGAGTACGAAATTTGTGAATTCCTGGCTAAAAACAGAGGACAGGTTTTCTCAAAGGAACAGATATTGGAAGCGGTCTTTGGCTTTGACAATGAGAGTAATGACAGTACTATAATCACGCATATCAAAAATATAAGAGCAAAATTTGCGGATTATGATTATACACCGATAAAAACAGTCTGGGGGATTGGATATAAATGGGAAGAGTAAAGAGAAGCAATGCACTCAGCTGGATTTTTATGAGATATGTACTGGTCATGCTTGGATCATTAGTAGGTTTGGTGATTGTTGCTTGGCTGCTGCTGTACCTTTTGATTAGTGTGGGCTGTATCTATCCGGCGAATTATGCAGAGCAAAAGATTAATGAAGCATATGATACGATTTTACATGCGGATAAAGTAACTGCTGAGATGATTCCTGCACTTTGCGATTATGTAATCTTTTCAGAGAATGGAGAGAAAATAGGTGGAGATCTGTCAGAACAATACGAACAGATAGCATGGAATGTTGCAAAGTACGGAAACGCATCCGGAAAATATTTTTATAAAGTAATTGTAAGGGAAAATGAATATGTTGTATTGCAATATCGCCTGACACCTCAATATCATTCAGCTTTTTTGAGGGAGCATTTTATAGGACCACAGAATGTGATGAGTATTATGTCTGTGATTGGAGCGGTAGCGATTATCATCATTCCGTCCATACGTTTTGGAAAAAGAATCAAAAAGCAGATGCAGCCTGTATTAGATGCAATCGGACAAATAAAGGATCAAAATCTGGAATATGAGGCATCTCATTCCGGTATCAAAGAGTTTGATGACTGTTTATCGGCAATCGATGATATGCGGGATGCACTCCGTGAATCCTTAGAAAAGCAGTGGAAAACAGAGCAGGAAAAGAAACAGCAGATGTCTGCTTTGGCGCATGATATTAAAACACCTCTTACGATTGTACGGGGAAATGCAGAACTACTTTCAGAGACTGAACTGACCACAGAACAGAAGAATAATATCACTTATGTTTTGAACGGCACAACACAGATACAAAGTTATGTAAAACAGTTGATAGATGTCACAAAATCATGGAATTGCAGTGATGTTACCTATACAACGGTGAGGTTAGAAGATTTTTTCGCAGATATAAAGGAACAGGCACTCGGACTGGTAGAAATCTATCACCAGAAGATAGATTGGAAGGCGGAACAAAGTGATAAAAAGGTAACGATTGCTTATGATCCAATGTTCCGAGCCGTAATGAATGTGATTCAGAATGCAGTGGAGCATACAAAAGAAAATGGAATCATTTATATTGACGCAAAGGAGCAGGATGGCCGGCTGACATTCATTGTGGAGGATAGCGGATCAGGATTTACAAAAGAAGCATTATTGCATGGCACAGAGCAGTTTTTTATGGATGACACAAGTAGAAATGGCGAAGCCCATTATGGGATGGGACTATTTTTGCAAAAACTGTGGCTGAAAAATATGGTGGAGGTATTAAACTTTCAAATTCTGAAAATACAGGTGGGGCGAGGGTAGAAATATTTTTCCTGAGTAGTCAAGAAATAAGCTAAATAGACCGCAATTAAGCTATGTAAAATAAATTTTACATGCTTTTATCTAATATGTAAAAGCCTTTTGATAGACATTACTACTACGTTTGCTGTAATCTCATGGAAGAAGGAGGCATACAGAATTATGATAGCTGATAAAATTAAAAATGCTCGTACTATTCTTTATTACAGTAAAAATCTCCAATGTTATACGAAGTATAAGTTCGCCCACTGTACTAAAAACAAAGGAGGTAGTTAAATAAATATGTTGATGGAGGGGGTGATATAATGAAGGTATACAATAAGCTAGTACGAGATAAAATACCTGAAATAATTAAGGCAGATGGGAAGGAATGCAAAACGCGCATTTTATCAAAAGATGAGTATATAGCTGCACTTGAAACCAAGTTAAATGAAGAGGTTGCTGAGTATCAAGAATATAAAAATCTTGAAGAAATGGCTGATGTTCTGGAAGTGCTTCAGGCAATTTGTTTGGCGAGAGGATATAGTTTGGATGAGCTCGAGGCAATGAGAATTAAAAAGGCTAAGGAACGTGGTGGATTTAAAGATAAAATATTTTTGGAATATGTGGCGGAGAAAAGGTAGATAGCAGAATGCATTGAATTTATCACAAGGATAAAAAATAATATAATCAAATTTAAGAAAATAGTTGATAGAATATGCTATTAAAGATATTTTGGGTAGGGTATTTTTGGAAAAACATCAAGACTAAGAAAGGCACAACAATGACAACCAATCATCTGATTTTAGATTTTTCGCATGTATATTGCGATGAAAACATACCAAAGAATACCGGCATCCACTGGCTGGACTGCTCTGAAATTGAAGAGTGTGATTTGTATTGTTCCAGACAGGCGGAAGAGAAAATCAGAGAAAAAATCAAGCCATATGGAATTCATGGAATCCATTTTCTGGATTCCGGAAATTATCATTATGTGACAGAAATTATGACAAGCCAGATTCAAAAGGAATTCCAGCTTGTTGTATTTGACCATCATACGGACATGCAAAAGCCGATGATTGAGCACATGACAAGCTGCGGAGACTGGGCAGAAAAGGTGTTAGAGACGAATCCATGGTTGCAGCAACTGATATTAATCGGACCGCAGGCGAAGGATATAGAGCAGCTTTATCGGGAAAAAGATGGCTTGATGAATCGTAAGGAAATATCAGAAAAACTCCTTACTTTTTCCGCAGAAGAAATTCATACCGGAGAAGACAAAAATAAGATTTCCAAAATGAAAAAGAATCTGCCGGTTTATATATCCATAGACAAAGACATCTTGGATAAACAATATACGGAGACTAACTGGAGTCAGGGGAACATGTCACTTCCGATGCTGGAGCGATTGCTGTCGCATTTTCTGGAAAATGGAAATATACTTGGCATTGATATCTGCGGAGAATGCCAGCAGGGAATTCCACTGCCTGAATATTTGCAGGCAGAAGAACTGAATGAAGAAACGAATCAGAAATTATTTGAGTTCCTGTCCCATTATATTTTATAACATTCCAAAGCAGAAAATAGGATATCCCCACAAGCTCTCCAAAGCTTTGTAAAATCTTGAAAAAGCTAATCTTCAGATATATAATGTTAAGAAAGTAAGAGCAATGAAGGAAGAGTATAAGATATTTGATGAGTACAGATTGCATAAAATGTTTTCTAAAATCAAGTTGTTTTCTGAATAAAGAACTTTGACTAGAATAACTATGAAGCGAGGTAGTGGATATGGAAAAAGACCCGTTTAAGGAATATTTGAGGGAGTCTGAACCGGATAAAGCTCATAAAGGATATGCTTGGAGTACGGCAATTGGACTTCAGGCAGTGGACGGACTCAAACCATCTAAATATCTGATTGATACCGCCATTCAGAACATTGAAGGTAAAATCACGATGAAAGAAGCACAGAGTCTTATTGACAGCTATTATGAAGAAAGACCAGTGCATTTGTCCGATGATGAGCGTACCGAAGAAGCAGATAAGGTTTCGTCCCGTATCGCAGAAATTCTTTCGGAAACAGCGTTTTCATTTTCACCAAACGAGTATATCTCTATCCACCGTAAACTCTTTCAGGGTATTTATAAACACGCCGGAAAGATTAGAGATTACAACATCACAAAGAAAGAATGGGTGCTTGATGGAGCAACTGTTATGTACGGTAGTGCTTCAGAACTGAGAGCTACACTTGAATATGATTTTTCGAAGGAGAAGGATTTTAGTTATAAAGGGCTTTCAATGGACGAGATTATTCATCATCTTGCGGTATTCATTTCAGGGTTATGGCAAATCCATATCTTCGGGGAAGGCAATACGAGAACAACGGCAGTGTTTTTCATCAAATATTTAAGGACGCTTGGGTTCTCTGCAACCAATGATATTTTTGCAGAAAATGCGTGGTATTTCAGAAATGCACTTGTCCGTGCAAACTATACAAACCTGCAAAAAGGTATTCACGAAACAACAGAGTATTTGGAAGCATTTCTCAGAAATTTGCTTTTGAACGAGGAAAATGAGCTTCATAATCGAAATCTTCATATAAGTGGACTTTTGAACAAAGAAAAAGTGGACATTGGGGATGTAAAAGTGGATATTGAGGATATAAAAGTGGATATTGAAAGTGTACTTTCCGAAAAAAGTAGTGATTTCTTGGTAAAAACGACGATTCATATCCATAGACTTTTTGAGAAGTTTGGCTTTGATGAGGTGTTTGGAAGAAGTGCAGTTATGGAACTTCTTGAACTGAAAGGTTCAGGTGCTTCAAAACTTCTTTCCAATTTGGTGCAGGCAGATATTATTGAACCAGTGTCCGGTCACGGAAAAGGAAAATATAAATTCAAGAAGTAATGTATATCTTGTCTGAAGTTTTATAAGTTTTTTCTTGAAATTGTCGACACAGCGTGTAGACAATCCGATGTTTTATTTTCAGCAGAAGAAAAGAGAGAAAAGGAACATAATAGAAATTGTGTTGATGATAGAATCCAGAAATAAAAAAAGACAGCCACTTTTGGGGGTCGGTACAGTCGCCTCAATTGAGACTGTCTTATTTTTGACTAAATCAAAAGGGAAAGTATCTTTTCTAAAAACAAGGAATGTTATACAATATATCTGTTAAGATAAAAATATGCGGAGGATGTCCAATGTATACAACATACAAAGAGTACTTAAAACAGGAGACGTCACTGCCCTTTGAAGAAGCCATGCAGATCTGGAACCAGATTGCAGAGCGGGGGGAAGCGGATGCAGCCTGCAGGGAACTCATAGACCGTTTTTTGAAATGTGCAGTAGACTATGTGCGAATCAGAAACGGATGGAACCAGAAATCGCTGGCAGAGAAAGGACAGGAAGATGCGGAGCGCACCCGCTGTCATAATCTTGTGATCAGTGCGAAAAACAAACTGTCCGTTTATATGTATGAGCATAAGCTGGGCAATGACTGGGATGATTGGTTAGGGGAAGAGCGAAAACGAATCGGAGACTTCGCATGTTATGTGGTACTGCTTCAGGGACTGGAAGCAAGATAGTATAGAAAACAAAAGAAATCGAGGAACTTATCACATGGCAAAAGTGATTATGATACAGGGAACAATGTCGAATGCCGGAAAAAGCCTGATTACAGCAGGCTTATGCCGTATCTTTCATCAGGATGGATACCGCGTGGCGCCTTTTAAGTCGCAGAATATGGCATTGAATTCCTATATTACAGCAGAAGGGCTTGAAATGGGACGGGCACAGGTTATGCAGGCAGAGGCAGCTAGAATCGAGCCACAGGTCTGCATGAACCCGATTCTTTTAAAGCCTACAAATGATATTGGCTCCCAGGTGATTGTCAACGGTACGGTCATTGGCAATATGCCGGCGCGGGAATATTTTAACTATAAGAAAAAGCTTGTCCCGGATATATTAAAGGCATTTCAAAAACTGGAAGAGCAGGCGGATATTATTGTAATAGAAGGAGCCGGAAGTCCGGCAGAAATTAATCTCAAGGAAAATGACATTGTAAATATGGGCATGGCGGAGATGGTAAATGCACCGGTTCTTCTGGCAGGAGATATTGACCGGGGCGGTGTGTTTGCACAGCTTTTAGGAACGCTGATGCTTTTAGAAGAGCAGGAAAAATCCCGTGTAAAAGGTTTAATCATCAACAAATTCCGCGGAGACGTATCCATATTGGAACCGGGTATTCAGATGTTAGAGGAAAAAGGCGGCATTCCGGTCTGCGGAGTGGTGCCTTATATGAAGGTACAGCTTGAGGATGAAGACAGCCTGACCGGAAAATTCAAGCATCGGAAAGAGGCATTGATAGATCTGGCAGTTATCCGTTATCCGAGAATATCTAATTTTACGGATTTTGATGTTTTCGAGCATATGGAAGGCGTATCGGTGCGCTATGTGACTTCGGTGCAGGAAATCCATCATCCGGATGCCATTATTCTGCCGGGCAGTAAGAATACAATGGGTGACCTGAAATGGATGCGCGAAAATGGCATGGAAGCTATGATAAAGAAACTCTCCGCAGAAACTCCGGTCATTGGAATCTGCGGCGGTTACCAGATGCTGGGAGAAAGTCTCGAAGACCCTTATTCGGTAGAGGAAGGCGGCAGCTTACGGGGCATGGAGCTATTGCCACTTAAGACCGTGATGAGCCGGGAAAAGGTACGCCGTCAGGTAACGGGAACCATAGGCTCTCTCACCGGCACATTAGCTTCTCTTTCCGGCAAAGAATACAAAGGTTATGAGATTCATATGGGACATACCAGAAGAATCCGAGAGCCAGAGCGGATCCATGCGCCAGAGCAGACACAGGCGCAAGCTCATAATCATACACAGGTTCATGAACAGGAGAAATTCTGTATACAGGATGCAGTCGTTGTACAGAGGGAAAATGTCTACGGAACGTATGTCCATGGTATTTTTGATGAAGGAGATATCGCATCTGCTTTTATCCGGGCATTAGCGGAGAAAAAGGGAGTGCATTATGAAGATAATCAGGGCATGAATTATCAGCAGTATAAGGAGAGCCAGTACGATTTGCTGGCGGACACACTGCGGAAATATCTTGATATGGAAGCGGTTTATGGAATGCTGCAGGAGGCAGAATATGACAAAAGCAGAATTGGATAGCATAAAGATTTTGCCTTTAGATGACAGTTGGTATCGCAGGGTAAAAGAGAAGCTGGATGGAATCGCCAAACCCCTGGATGGACTTGGAAAGTTTGAACATTTGATTGCACAGATTGGAGCCATAGAGAAGACGACCAAAATATCAATTCAGAAAAAAGCAGTTCTTGTTATGTGTGCAGACAATGGCGTGGTGGAAGAGCAGGTCAGCCAGAGTGGAAAAGAAGTAACGCTTGCAGTGGCAAAAGCCATGGGAGTAAATAATTCTTCTGTAGGAAAAATGGCAGCAGTGGCAGGCGTGGATGTAATTCCGGTGGACATTGGAATTGATACAGACGAAGTGATTCCCGGAGTATTGCCACGAAAAGTTGTAAAGGGAACGAAAAACTTCGCAAAGGAACCTGCGATGACAGAAGAAGAGGTCTTAAAGGCAATAGAAACCGGAGTACAACTGGTGCAGCAATGCCACAGAGAAGGGTATGAGATACTTGCCACAGGAGAGATGGGAATCGGAAATACAACCACCAGCACAGCCGTTGCAGCAGCACTTTTGGATTTAGAGGTAGAGCAGGTGACCGGCAAAGGCGCCGGATTAACCGATGAGGCATTAAAAAGAAAATGCAGGGTAATTGAAGAAGCGATAGAAAAATATTCCCTTCGTGATGCGGATGCATTTACCATATTAAAGACGGTAGGTGGACTGGACATAGCCGGATTGACAGGCGTATTTATCGGAGCAGCAATCGAGCAGATACCGGTTGTCATCGATGGCGTCATCAGTGCCGTTGCGGCACTTTTGGCAGAGACTCTTTGCAAGGGTGCCGTAAATTATATGATACCATCCCATAAGAGCCGGGAACTGGCAGAGACAGCGATTATGAAAAAGCTGCATTTAGATCCGGTACTGGATGCGGATATGGCGCTGGGTGAGGGAACCGGTGCAGTGATGATGATGTCCCTGCTGGATGTGGCACTGGGCGTGTATTTGCAGGGAGCATCCTTTGCAAATTTTGAGATAGAACAGTACAAGAGGTATGAAGAATGATTGCATTGGTAATCGGCGGAAGCGGCAGCGGAAAATCCGCATATGCAGAACAAATGGCAGTGAAAGCCGCAGGCAACGGCAGCCTTTATTATGTAGCCACCATGCAGGTGTATGATGAAGAAGGAAAGAAAAAAGTAGAACGTCACCAGAAAATGCGGGCAGGAAAAGGCTTTCTTACGATAGAGCAGCCGAGAAGACTTAAAGAGGCAGCAAAGAAAGTGGCAACCGAAAAAGTGTCAGCAGGAAAAGTTGCAGCAGAAGGAGTGTCGGCCGGGAAAATAGTTTTGCTGGAATGTATGTCGAACCTCGTTGCCAACGAAATGTTTTCAGAAGAAAATCTGTCTGCTGTGATGGATGAAGCGAAAGTAAAGCAGCTTTCCCATGAAATTATAAGTGGAGTAACAGCATTGCAGGATTCCTGTGATATACTGATTATTGTCACGAATCAGATATTTGAAGACGGAATCCGTTATGATGCATCCACAATGGCTTATATCCGGTTGTTAGGAGATATAAACCGGCAGATTGCAGAGCGGGCAGAGCAGGTTATTGAAGTAGTAGCAGGGATTCCGATTTTTATAAAAAAGGATGGAATTTAAGAAAGAAGAGGAATACATGAAAATTATAAAAGGATTCGTTATTGCATTTTCTATATATTCAAAAATACCGGTGCCACAGTTTGACTGGAAGGAAGAAGATATGCAGTATCACCTCTGCTTCTTCCCATTGATTGGTCTTATCATTGGTGCATTGGAAGCCGGCTGGTTCTTTTTGGGAAATGCAGTCGGGATAAGCCATCTTTGCAAAACACTGATAGCGGTGGCAATTCCACTGCTTGTTACCGGTGGCTTTCATATGGATGGATTTATGGATACCATGGATGCATTTCATTCCTATCAGGATAAGGAGAAGAAGCTGGCAATTTTAAAAGACCCTCATATTGGCGCATTTTCCGTATTGATGCTGGTTTTGTATTATCTTATTTATGGAGCAGCATATGCGGAGCTTACGGAACTGTCTGCAATTCTTGTAGTGGGAATTGGCTTTGCGTTATCACGAAGCTTAAGCGGAATTGGTGTGGTAAGCCTGAAGGCAGCAAAAAAGGATGGTATGCTTGCTTATTTTGCAGACAGCGCCCAGAAAAAAAGAGTGCTGGCAGTCCTCATCATAGAGGCAGTTGTCTACAGTGGATGTATGATTTATGTAAACCTGTGGGCGGGGCTTGCGGCAGTAGTTGTGGCATTGCTCTGTTATGGATATTATGGCTGGAAAAGCCGGAAGGAATTTGGCGGAATCAATGGTGATACCGCAGGATATTTTGTGTCATTATGCGAAAATGCCATGGCAGTTGCAGTGGTAGTTGTTCTTCTCTTTACAGGAAATTGCTTTCCTGTAAAGTAAAAAACGCTCCGCGAGTATGCGAACTGCGGCGTATAAGGTAGATGCCGCAAGCGACCGCCACAGGCGCGAGAATGTGCCAAGGCACATTCTTTGTTTTATAGCAGGCTAGAAAGGAAAAATCATGGAATTATTTTTGGGCGGATGTTACCAGGGAAAAAAGGAATATGTGTTAAAGCTTCACCCGGAATGTAAAGGTCAGGTGATAGAGGGCGAAAACCTTCCTGCAGACTGGGATGGAATGATAAAAGAACTGCAGGAATTTGAGAATCCGGTCATCAACCATTTACACCTGTGGGTCCGGAAATGTCTTGAGCAGCAGACAGATGTGGAGCTGTTAGCTGATAAACTGCTGGAAACATATCCGGGACTTATTTTCATCTGTGATGAGATTGGAAACGGAATTGTACCGATGGATGCTCTGGAACGGGATTACAGGGAGCGGACCGGAAGACTACAGATACGGATTGCTGAGAAGGCAGAAAGGGTAGAACGCATTGTATGTGGAATCAGCCAGAGATTAAAATAAATTTAACGCTTATCCGTCATGGAAAGACCCCGTCAAATAAGGAACACCGGTATTTAGGTGTAACAGAAGAAGCCTTATCCGGGGAAGGCAGAAAGCAGTTGGAGATTCTCGCAGAAAAAGACATTTTAAGAAAGCCGTGGCTGCTTTTCATCAGTCCGATGCTGCGCTGTCAGGAGAGTGCTGGTATACTTTTTCCGGGAAAGAAAGCTTATCCGATAGAAGAATGGCGGGAGATGAATTTTGGTGCATATGAGGGAAAGAATTACGAAGATTTGAAAAATGATTCCTATTATCAGAAATGGATTGACAGCAATGGCACACTGCCTTTTCCGGAAGGCGAGAGCCAGCAGGAATATATAAAACGCTGCCATAGAGGACTTCTTACTGCAACAAAAATCATAGAGGAAAAGATTGTCAGAGAAGTAGCAGATACTGCAAAGACGTCATCAGCGAATGAGATAACAGAACTCCGGAAGCCTGAAAAACAGATAGCAGAAGGTCAGATGATAGAAAATCAAATAGCAGAAAATCAAATAGCAGAAAATCAGATGACAGAAAGTCAGCCCCGGAATATAACAGCAGTTGTACACGGCGGCACAATTATGGCACTGCTTCACATCCTTGCAGGCGGAAATTATTTTGATTATCAGGTGAAAAACGGAGGCGGCTACTGCTGTAAACTCAGACTTTGCGGGGAAGAATGGAAATTAGATTCCCTTGAGGAGATTACAATATGATTTATCACATGATTGCGTTCGGACTGGGATTTTGCCTGGACCTTCTTTTGGGAGATCCATACTGGCTGCCACATCCCATCCGGGTGATTGGAAATTTTATAGGGATATTGGAAAAAAGAATGAATAAAAAGGAGTGCAGTGAGAAATACCTTGTAAGAGCAGGCATTGGAATGGTTGCGCTTGTTTTGCTGACAGTTCTTATGGTGACCGCACTTCTTCTGATTCTTGCGTACCGGATTCATCCGGTGGCAGGTGTTATTTTGGAAATGATTATGACCTATCAGATTCTTGCTGCAAAATGCCTGAAAGTAGAAAGCATGAAGGTATATAATTGTTTAAAGGAGAATGACCTTATAGCGGCAAGACATGCTGTTTCCATGATTGTAGGCAGAGATACCGGGCGGCTGGATGAAACCGGAGTGGCAAAGGCTGCCATTGAAACGGTGGCAGAAAATACTTCGGATGGAGTCATTGCACCGATGCTATATACCGCACTTGGCGGACCGGTTCTGGGCTTTTTTTATAAGGCAGTCAATACGATGGATTCCATGGTAGGATATAAGAATGAACGTTATCTTCATTTTGGCAGAGCTGCCGCAAAATTCGATGATATCTGCAATTATATCCCATCCCGTATCAGTGCATACCTGATGATTGCAGGGACGTATTTCCTTGGAAAGGAATATAACAGGAAACATGCATATTACATTTATAAAAGGGACCGGTATCATCATGCCAGCCCGAACTCTGCCCAGACAGAGGCAGTTTGTGCAGGAGCACTGTCCATACAGCTTGCAGGGGATGCCTGGTATTTTGGCAGACTGGTGAAAAAGCCGTTTATCGGAGATGCACTGCGTCCGGTGGAATACGAGGACATCAGAAGAGCAAACCGGCTTTTGTATGCGACTGCATTTTTATGTGAAGGCATTTGCCTTTTGGTGATGGGATTGTTATTCTTTATATGATTGAAAGGATGAAAATTCAGGAAAGGAACAGGAATATGGTACATGGAGGAGACATCTACCGTAATTGCATATCGTTAGATTATTCTGTAAATATCAATCCTCTGGGCATACCGGCATCTGTAGAGGCAGCCCTTAGGGAAGCGGTGTCTTTATGCAGCCGGTATCCGGATATCAGGCAGGAGAAGCTGAAGGCAGCCATTGCTGAGATGGATAAGGTAGCGGCAGATGAGATATTGTGCGGAAATGGAGCTTCTGAACTTTTTCCTGCAATTCTTCATGCATTAAAACCAAAGAAAATACTGATTCCGGTTCCTTCTTTTTATGGTTACGAGTGGGCTGCCGGAACGGAAGCGTGTGAAGTAAGTTATTTTCCATTGCGGGAACAGGATAATTTTGTGCTGGGAGAGGACTTTATTGAGGCATTAGATAAAGAAACGGAGCTTATATACCTTGCTAATCCCAATAATCCCACCGGACAGTTAATTCCACCGGAGATTTTAAAAGGGATTTTAAAGCGGTGTCAGGAGCTTGATATAATAGTGGTGGTAGATGAATGCTTTCTGCCGTTTTGTGAAGAAGCAGAGCTTTATGAAGAAATGGAAGCTGGCATGAAATGTAGGAATCTGATTCAGGTGAGAGCATTTACCAAGACCTTTGCCATACCGGGAGTCCGGCTGGGTTATCTTATCTGCCGGAACAGGGAAGTCTGTCAGAAGATTGCAAGGCAGCTTCCGGAATGGAACTTATCGGTATTTGCCCAGATGGCAGGATGCGCTGCAGCAAAAGAAACGGAATTTATCGGGGAAAGCAGGAAACTCATAAAAGAGCAGCGGAGTATTCTGACAAAAGAGCTGATATCCTTAGGCTTCCGGGTGTATCCGTCCCGGGCAGATTATATTTTATTTTACACAGAGCTGCCATTATATGAGTTGCTTTTAAAGAAACAGATTTTGATTCGAAATTGTGAAAATTACAGAGGTCTGTCCAAAGGGTATTACCGGATTGCAGTAAGAGGGCAGACAGAGAATGAGCGGCTGATAAGCGCATTAAGAGAGGTGATGGGAAAATGAATCCAATCGAATTTGTATTGCCGGGAGAGATCGAAAAACGCAGCTTTGAGATTATTTCAGAGGAATTAGAAAAGCGTCATATTGTATTGCCCAGGGAGCAGGAACCTGTTACCAAGCGTGTGATACATACCAGCGCAGATTTTGATTATGCAGAGACAATGTGTTATTCTGACCATGCAGTAGAAATTGCAAAGAAACTGATTCTTAAGGGCGCCGATATTGTAACGGATACCAATATGGCACTTGCCGGAATCAATAAGAAAATACTGGCATCATTTGGCGGAGAAGCCCATTGCTTTATGGCAGACCCGGATGTGGCACAGCTTGCCAGAGAGCGGCAGGTAACAAGAGCCGCCATCAGCATGGAGAAAGCCGCAGCCATTGAAAAACCGGTTATTTTTGCGGTGGGAAATGCACCGACGGCGTTAATCGAGCTTCATAAAATGATAACGGAGGGACGCTACCAGCCGGCATTTATTATCGGAGTTCCGGTAGGCTTCGTAAATGTGGTACCGGCAAAAGAATTGATTATGGAAACAGAAGTACCTTATATCATTAACCGGGGCAGAAAGGGCGGAAGCAATGTTGCCGCAGCTATCTGCAATGCAATTTTGTATCAATTAAGACGATAGTAAAATCAGGGGGAAGAAAGATGCAATATGGGTTTACCTCCGGAAGCTGTGCCGCAGCCGCAGCAAAGGCAGCAGTCTATATGCTGCTGAGTGGAAGAAGAAAAACAGAGATTACCATTGAGACACCAAAGGGAATTTCCTACCATGCAACGGTGGAGCATATCAAAATTCAGGAAACAGAAGTTTCCTGCGCGGTACAAAAGGACGGCGGGGATGACCCGGATGTGACAACGGGGGCATGGATTTATGCAGCGGTGAGCATTTGTGAAGAAAATAACAATCAGATAGAAATAGATGGCGGCATCGGTGTTGGCAGGGTTACGCGGCCGGGATTAGACCAGCCGGTAGGAAATGCCGCAATTAATACAGTACCACGGCAGATGATTGCAAAAGAAGTATCAGAGGTCTGCCATCTGTTTGATTTTCAGGGCGGAATCAAAGTCGTAATTTCAGTGCCGGAAGGAGAAAATCTTGCGGCGCAGACTTTTAATCCGAGACTTGGAATAAAGGACGGAATCTCGATACTTGGAACCAGCGGGATTGTGGAGCCTATGAGTGATAAGGCATTACTAGATACCATAGCAGTGGAATTGAAACAGAAGCGGGCAGAAGGTCATTCTATTGTTGCCATATCACCGGGCAACTACGGATTGGAATTTATGAAACGGACCTATGGTTATGATTTGGAGCGCAGTGTAAAATGCAGCAACTTTATCGGACAGACCATTGATATGGTAAAAGAACTTGGATTTTCCAAAATGCTCTTAACCGGTCATATCGGAAAGCTGATAAAGGTATCCGGCGGCATTATGAACACCCATTCCAAAGAGGCAGACTGCCGGATGGAGCTTCTGGCGGCGGCAGCAATCCGGGCGGGCGCAGAAGTGACACTGCTTCGGGAAATATTAGACTGCATTGGTACAGAGGATGCCGTAGACCGGATTCGAAAAGCCGGACTTTTAGAACCTGCCATGGAATATGTCATGGAAAAAATTGAAGACCATCTTAAGCATCGTGCCGGGGATGGACTGGAAATAGAATGTATGGTTTATAGTAATGATATCGGACTTTTAGGTGTAACGCCGGGAGCAGAGGCATTATTAAAAGAACTGTTGGAGGAAAAGCAATGATTCATTTTGTTGGAGCAGGGTGCGGAGCACCGGATTTGATTACCGTAAGAGGAATGCATCTTTTGGAGAAAGCAGATGTGATTATCTATGCCGGTTCACTGGTAAATCCTGAGCTTTTAAATTATGCCAAAGCAGACTGTCAGGTATATAACAGTGCAGTGATGACATTGGAAGAAGTCCTTGCAGTTATGGTGGAGGCAGAGCAGGAAGGAAAAGATGTGGTGCGGCTGCATACCGGAGAACCAAGCATATATGGAGCAGTGCAGGAGCAGATGCAGGAGCTGGATGCAAAAAAGATAGCCTATGATTCTACGCCGGGAGTAAGTGCCTGCTTTGGAGCAGCGGCAGCCATGAATCTGGAGTATACCCTGCCGGATATTTCCCAGTCCCTTATCATTACCAGAATGGAGGGACGGACGGCGGTTCCGGAGAAAGAAAGCATTGAGGCATTTGCTGCCCATCAGTGTTCCATGGCAATCTATTTAAGCACCGGAATGTTGGAGAAGTTATCTGAGCGTCTGATAAAGGGCGGCTATTCAAAGGATACCACTGCGGCACTGGCTTATAAGGTAAGCTGGCCGGAGGAAGAAATATATATCTGCACGGTAGAAACATTGGCACAGACAGCGGCAGAACATGGAATTACCAAAACGGCACTGGTTCTCGTTGGAGATGTCATTAACAAGAGCGGATACAGCAAATCCAGACTGTATGCAGAAGATTTCTCCACAGAATTCCGGGCAGCAAAAAATCATAAGAAGGCGGAAAGAAAATGCAGTCATTGAAATGGAGTGTCATCAGCTTTACCGAAAAGGGAGCAGAGCTTGCCGAAAAGATAAAAAGACTTTCCAAAGAGCAGCAGCTTCCCTATGAAATTCATACTTATCATGGCAGAAAACAGGTGGAAAATCTGAACGCGTGGACAAAGGAACAGTTTTCCCTAAGAAATGCAATCATTTTTATCGGAGCATGTGGAATTGCAGTGCGGACAATTGCCCCATTTCTTAAGGACAAGCTGACAGACAGTCCGGTGCTGGTACTGGATGAGGCGGGCAATTATGTCATTCCTCTTTTATCCGGGCATGTAGGAGGCGCCAATGAGATAGCACTGCAGCTGGCAGAGTTATTAGGAGCAGTTCCGGTAATTACCACAGCGACCGACATTAATAATGCCTTTGCCATAGATGTATTTGCAAAAAAGCATGACCTATCCATTGATAAAAAAGAAGGCATTAAGAAAGTTTCTGCAAAGGTGCTGGAAAAAAAGAAGCTTTCCATGACAATCGCTCCGGAATATGCCGCCAAAGTGGATGTGGTAATCGGCACACCAGAGGATGGACAGAAGCCGGAGCCATTATTGACCTTAATCCCCAAAGAATATATTCTTGGGATCGGATGCAGAAGGAATAAAGAAGAACAGGAACTTAAGGCATTTGCAGAAAGCTGTTTAAAGGAAGCCGGAGTAGACTGGAAACAGATACGGGCGATTGCTTCGATTGATAAAAAGAAGGATGAGAAGGCAATTCTAAAACTTGCGGCAGAACATGGCATTCCATTTCTTGTCTTTGACGCAGAGGCCTTAAGCCGGGTGCCTGGTACCTTTGATGCATCGGTATTTGTGGAAAGTCAGGTGGGCGTGGACAATGTCTGCGAGCGGGCAGCCATGGCAGCCTGCCGGGATAATGGAAGGCTGGTGCTTCAGAAAAGAGCGGAAAATGGAATGACACTGGCAATAGCAAAAGAAGATTGGAGACTGACTTTATATGAAGAATAAAATATGGATTGTTGGAATGGGACCGGGAAATGAAGAGATGATGACAGGCAGAGCCATCGAAGTATTAGAACAGGTGGATGTAATCATCGGATATACCGTATACCTTGATTTGTTAGGAGAACGTTTCCAAAATAAGGAATTTCTTTCCACGCCGATGCGGCAGGAAGAAAAACGCTGCAGAATGTGTTTTGAGGAAGCAGAAAAAGGCAAAAGCGTGGCAATGGTATGCAGCGGCGATGCCGGTGTCTATGGAATGGCATCACTGATGTATGAGATTGGAAAAGAATATCCGGCGATTTCACTGGAAGTGATACCGGGAATTACCGCAGCCAACAGCGGTGCGGCGGTTCTTGGAGCACCATTAAATCATGACTACTGTGTTATCAGTCTCAGTGACCTTATGACACCATGGGAGTTAATTGAAAAGCGGCTGATTATGGCAGCGCGGGGAGATTTTGCTATTGCACTTTATAATCCGTCCAGCCGGAAGCGGGCAGACTATTTGGAAAGAGCATGTAAGATTCTGCTTCAGGAGATAGAACCGGAGCGCGCATGCGGTTATGTGGAAAATATCGGAAGAGACGGAGAAAGCACAGTTACCTGTACATTAGAAGAATTACAGAGTAAATCAGTAAATATGTTTACTACCGTTTTTGTTGGAAATTCCAGAACCAGAATTCAGGATGGAAAATTAATCACACCAAGAGGCTATAAGATAGAGCAATGAAAAAGATCATCATTTTTTCAGGAACAACAGAAGGAAGAAACTTATCGGAGCTGATGGCGGCAGCAGGCATAGCCCACACCGTATCGGTGGCAACCGATTATGGAAAGCTGGTTATGAAGGCGCATCCGAAGGTGAAGATTCAGGAAGGACGCCTTTCCAAAGAAGCTATGTCAGAATTTCTAAGGAAAGAATCCTTTGACATTGTAATCGATGCCACTCATCCCTATGCGGTGGAAGTGACCAGAACCATAAAAAGCTGCGTTGCCGGAATGAAAGCGGATGGACTTGAGGTCACTTACTTACGGCTGAAACGGAGCATCCAGGCGTCGGAAGAAACGGGACTTCGTTTCTTTGACAGCAATGAGGCCTGTGCAGAAGCATTAAAGGAAATCAAGGGAAACATTCTTCTTACTACAGGAAGCAAGGAACTTTCCGTATATACCGAATCGGAAGAAGTAAAAAAACGTCTTTATGTCCGGGTACTGCCGGGGCTGGAAAGTCTTGAAATCTGCCGGAGGGAAGGAATTCTGCCACAACAGATTCTGGCACTGCAGGGACCTTTTTCTGAAGAATTCAATGATGCACTGATTCATCAGTACGGGATAAAATGTATGGTAACAAAGCAGGGCGGCATTACCGGAGGCTTTTTAGAAAAAAAAGAAGCAGCTTTAAAAAATCATATCCCGCTTTTGGTCATTCGTCGGGAGGCAGCAGAGGAAGACGGACTTTCCTTTGATGCAGTCTGTGAGAAAATCGAAACATTAACAGGAGTAAACCTTTCCTTAAGACCGGCGGAGCTTATGATTACGCTGGCAGGAATCGGACCGGGGGATGCAGATATGATGACCGTCCGGTTAAAGGAAGCATTGGCAGAAGCGGACCTTGTATTAGGTGCGAAACGTCTGATAGAGGCAGTGACACCGAAGCTTGAAAAAGAGGCACTTTATCTGCCGGATAAAATCCTTACATGGCTTAAGGAAAAGAGCAGACAGTATGCGGTGCATGAAAAACTGAAGGTAGTCATCCTTTTTTCCGGGGATATTGGTTTTTATAGTGGCTGGAGCAAGGTAAGAATCTGTCTGCAGGAAGCGCTGCAAAAGGGCATACTTCATGGAACCCTGCAAAGCATTCCGGGCATTTCTTCCATTCAGATGATGGCAGCAGCCTGTGGCGTAAGCTGGGAAAATGCCGGAATTTACAGTATACATGGCAAAACAGATACGGATGGCTGGCAGGCAGAAGTGATACGCAGGATGCATGAAAATGGGCGGCTGTTTCTTCTGGTATCCGGAGCAGAAGACATCCGGAAATTAGGAGCACTTTTTTCGGATAAAGAGAATTGCAGAATTAAAGTGGGGTACCAGTTATCTTATCCGCAGCAGAAGCTGATGGTGCTTACACCGGAAGCGTGCAGAGAGACAGAACAGGAAGGATTGTATGTTGTCATGATAGAGAAAGAAGAACATGAAGCAAAGGAAGCGTGTGAGGAGAAGGGAACACAGAAAGTGTGTGAAGTGCAGGAAGCACGCGGGGAGCAGGAAGTGGCAATAACTATATCTCTGGGAATCCCGGATGAAGCCTTTATTCGTGGGAAAGTTCCAATGACCAAAAGGGAAGTGCGTCAGGTCAGCCTTTGCAGCCTGCGGCTTCAGAAAGATTCGGTGCTTTATGATATTGGAAGCGGAACGGGTTCGATTGCTGTGGAAGCAGCCCATTTATCCAAAGGAATCAAAGTCTATGCCATTGAAAAGAAAGAAGAGGCGCTAGCACTTCTGGCACAGAATAAAGAGAAGTTTCAGGTAGCAAATATGGAGATTATCCGGGGAACGGCACCGGAGGCATGCAATGGATTAGAGGAGCCAACCCATGTTTTCATCGGGGGAAGCGGTGGACACCTGATGGAAATTTTAGAAGTACTGGCAGCAAAAAAGAGGAGAATAAGAGTTGTAATGAATGCCATAAGCCTTGAGACAGTGGCGGAATTCAAGCAGGTGAAAGAACGGTTTTCGGTATGCAATTTTGAAATGATTCAGATGCAGGTCAGCCGTTATCATGAGCTTGGCTCTTATTATATGCCAAAGGCGGAAAATCCGGTTATGATATGTTCCTTTGATTTGCAGGGAGGAGAAGCGGATGCAGAAGCGTAAAGGAGTAGTTCTTGCAGCACCCAAAAGCGGCAGTGGAAAGACATTGATTACCTGTGCGTTAATCGAAGCCTTGAAAGAAGCAGGAGTCAATGTCTGTGCATTTAAGTGCGGACCGGATTATATAGACCCGATGTTTCACCGGACGATTTTAGGTGTGCCGGGCGGAAATCTGGATACATATTTTACCGGCGAAACAAAGACAAAAGAGATATTTATGGAAGAGACACCGGAAGATGCATTTGCAGTGGTAGAGGGTGTCATGGGGCTTTATGACGGACTTGGCGGAATTTTAGAAGAAGGTTCCACCTATCACCTGGCAAATTCTGTTTCCCTGCCGGTGATTCTGGTAATTGATGCACATGGCATGGGAAGAACGATACTTCCACTGATACAGGGACTTTTATCCTATGACAAAGCCGGAATCATAAAGGGCGTGATACTAAACCGGGTCAGCAAAATGTTCTATGCGTCATTAAAAGAGTTAATCGAAACCAAATTATCCATAGAAGTGCTGGGCTGTTTTACCGAACAGAAGGAGCTTCATCTGGAGAGCCGCCACTTAGGCTAAAACTTCCAGAAGAAAAGCGTGATTTAAAAGAACAGGTATGCCGCGGGGCAGACAGCTTAAAAGAAACGGTATCGATAGAGCGGATTTTAGCAATTGGGGGAGCCGGAGAAAAGGATGCGGCAGCCCCAAAAGTTGATAGTCACGAAAACAAAGTGACATATCAGAGAGCAGATATCTATGAAAATGATATGGTATTCCAGAGAGCAGATATCAAAAAAAATGACACCCATGAAAGTAAACTCCGCCTTGCCATCGCAAGAGATGAGGCATTTTGTTTTTATTATCAGGAGAACCTGAAACTGCTTTCAAAAAGGGGCTTTGAGCTGGTGCCGTTTTCTCCCCTGCATGATAAGAAATTACCGGAGCATATCAGCGGATTACTGTTAGGCGGAGGATATCCGGAACTTTTTGCAAAGGAATTATCCGAAAATGACAGCATGAAGACAGCCATCCGGGAAGCCATCCGGGGCGGACTTCCGTCACTGGCAGAATGTGGGGGTTTTCTTTATCTTCATAAATCACTGAAGGATATGGAAGGCAGACAATATTCCATGGCGGGCGTAATTGATGCAGATGCAGATTACCGGGGAAAACTGGTGCGTTTTGGTTATGTGGAGCTTACTGAGAAAGAGAGCTGTTTCCTGCCGGAAAAAGAAGGAATCCGGGGACACGAATTCCATTATTTTGACAGTACGGAAAATGGAACGGACTGCGTGGCAAAGAAACCGACCGGAAGCAGAAGGTGGGAATGTGTCTGGGAAGGAGAAAACCACTGGTGGGGATTTCCTCATCTTTATTATCCGTCCAACCCTTCTTTTGTGGAGCATTTCTATCAGCAGGCAGGATTGTATCAACAATCGAAATTGAAGCAAAAAGATAAATAGAAGTAAAAGATAATTTAAAATAAGAGGAAGACAGATGCAGAAAGAAAAAGCACAGAGCGGAATTTTATATGGAATCGGAGTAGGTCCGGGGGAGCCGGAGCTTTTGACCCATAAAGCGGTTCAGGTGATAGAATGCTGCGATACCATAGTAGTGCCGTCCGAACCGATAGAAGAGTGTAATGCTTTTCAGATTGTAGAAAAACTGGTGCCGGACATCCGGAAACATCAGCTTGTGGCATGGAATTTTCCCATGACCAGAGATGAGAAAAGGTTAGAAGAAGCCCATGATAAGATATGCGAAAATATAGAAGCATATCTTGCAAAGGGAGAAAAGGTTGCCTTTTTAACGCTGGGGGATCCGGCGATTTATTCCACCTATACTTATCTTTCACAGAAAATCGAAGAACATGGTGGTCATACGGAAATGGTCAGTGGGGTACCGTCTTTTTGTGCAGTGGCGGCAAGACTTGGCATTTCGCTTGGAGAAAAGGAAGAGCAGATTCATATTATTCCCGGTTCCTATGACATAGAAGAATCGAGACAATTTTCCGGCACCAGAATCTATATGAAGTCCGGAAGGAAGTTGAAGCAGTTAAAAGAAATGCTGCAAAAGGAAAGTACCATCTGTCCGTTAGAAGTGTATAGTGTTTCCGATTGTGGAAAAGAGGAAGAAAAAGTCTTTTCCGGTGCGGATAACATACCGGAAAACAGCGGATATTTTACCATCGTGATTGTAAAGACCAAAGATGAGCCGGTGCATAACAGCAGCCGCTTTTTTGAGAATCGTGCATGCGCTTATTATCCCTGCCATAGGGACATTGAGCAGATTAACTGTATGTTCTGCTACTGCCCGATGTATGAAATGGAGCATTGTCCGGGAACACCGGAGTACAAAGAGACAAATGGCAGAAAACTTAAGATTTGTACCAACTGCACGTATCCCCATCAGGCAGAACATTATGATGCCATTATGAAGGTACTGACCCACCGGCTGAAAGGCTAGAGAACTTTTTAAGGGTGAAGTTTGTTGAGGCTGGGTGAACTATGGCTTGTGAAAAAATAAAAAGTGTGTTAGTATAGTAGCGATTTCATAGAAAGATAACCGGTGCCTGCAATGAAATTCATTCATATGCAGGGTAAAAGGGAAACAGGTGTAAATCCTGTACGAACTCGTCACTGTAAGAAGGGAGTAACGTAGTCAGGCTTTTAAAAGCGCCACTGATGCACAGACATTGGGAAGGTGATTACGGAGCGTTAATCTTTGAGTCAGGAAACCTGCCGTTTATCTGGTACGGGAAGAGATTCCGGGTCACGAGTAATTGGCTGTACTGTTTGATAACAAGGGAAATCCGTAAAGCGTATTTCCTGTAGTTAGTATGTCATTTACTTCGTTCATAGCAATATGGAACGGAGTTTTTTCATGTGTAAGTGAAACCAGAACATGAGAAAAGGAGAAAAAAATGAAAAAGAAAGCATTGACTGTAGTTCTTACACTTACTATGGCTGCAACCATGTTTGCGGGATGTGGTGATAAGAAAACAACAGGGACAACTGAAACAACAGAAGCTGTTTCGACAGAAGATGAAAAGGATGATCAGGCAAAAGCAGATGAGGTAGCAGCATTGATTGATGCAATTTATGTGCAGGAAAGAACTGATGAGACAGATGCACAGTGTAAGGCAGCAAAAGAAGCATGGGATGCACTGACAGATGCTCAGAAGGAACTGGTATCCGGAGAAAATGCTGACCCGGATTACTTTGGAAGAGATACCGGAGATGCATCAAAGGATGATCCTTTAAATCAGGATGATATTGGAGAGAATGAGCTTTTAGTAGTAAGCTTTGGTACATCCTTTAATGACAGCCGCACAACAGATATCGGCGGCATTGAAAAAGCATTACAGGAAGCAAATCCTGACTGGTCTGTAAGAAGAGCATTTACAGCACAGATTATTATTAACCATGTACAGGCCCGTGATGATGAGAAAATCGATAACATGGATCAGGCATTAGAGCGTGCGGTAGACAATGGCGTTAAGAATCTTGTGGTACAGCCGACCCACTTAATGCATGGTGCAGAATATGATGAACTGGTAGAAGCAATTGAGAAGTATCAGGATAAATTCGAAACAGTCCGTATCGCAGAACCTCTGTTAGGTGAAGTTGGAAGCGACGCAACTGTAATCAACGAAGATAAAGCTGCCGTTGCAGAAGCAATTACATCAGAAGCAGTTAAGGCTGCAGGATATGACAGCATGGATGCAGCAGCAGAAGATGGAACAGCATTTGTATTTATGGGACATGGTACTTCCCATACTGCAAATGTAACATATGACCAGATGCAGACCCAGTTAGAGAAACTGAATTATAAAAATGCATTTGTTGGAACCGTAGAAGGTGAACCGGAAGATACCGCATGTGAAGCAGTTATTGAAAAAGTAAAAGAAGCAGGATACAAAAAAGTAATTCTTCGTCCGTTAATGGTTGTTGCCGGAGACCACGCAAACAACGATATGGCTGGAGATGATGAAGATTCCTGGAAGAGCCAGTTTAAAGCATCCAAAGCATTTGACAGTGTAGATACACAGATTGAAGGTCTTGGAAGAATTAAAGCAGTCCAGGATATTTATGTAGCACATACAAAGGCTGCTTTAGAGGCAGAGCCACTTGCAACAGCAGGTGGTTCCAATTCCTCTGCAACCTTAGAGGATGGAACTTATACCGTAGACTTCAACACAGACAGCACAATGTTTCACGTAAATGAAGCAAAAGAAGGCAAGGCAGAACTTACGGTAAAGGATGGAAAAATGACAGCACATATCACGCTTCCATCTAAGAACATTGTAAATTTATTTGCTGGAACAGCAGCAGATGCACAGAAGGATGGAGCCAAGCTTCTTGAGCCGACTACAGATACAGTAGAATACAGTGATGGAACCAGCGAAGAAGTATACGGCTTTGATGTTCCGGTTCCTGCAGTGGATGAAGACTTTGACCTTGCATTAATTGGAACAAAGGGAAAATGGTACGACCACAAAGTATCTGTTTCTAATCCTGAAAAAAAAATTAGCTGATGGCTCTTATGAGGCAGAAGTAACTTTAGAGGGCGGAACCGGAAGAGCAACGGTGGATTCACCGGCGAAGGTTGTGATAAAAGATGGAAAAATCACTGCAACCGTTGTGTGGAGCAGTCCAAACTATGATTACATGTTAGTAGATGGAACGAAGTATCTGAATGAGAACAAGGGTGGAAATTCCACCTTTACGATTCCGGTATCCGGCTTTGACTGTGACATTGCAGTAGTGGGTGATACTGTTGCAATGAGCACACCTCATGAAATTGAATATACATTGAATTTTAAACTGGTAAAATAAAATGCAGAAAAAACGAATTATGATAGTGAGCGTTATCTGTATACTTCTTCTGACTCTTTGTGCCTGTGGTACAAAGAAGCAGGAGAAAAAAGCAGATACCGTAGATTTTAGTTCTCTCAGCAAGACTGGGAGTATGGAATTAAATTATGCAACACAGTATAGTGTCGATGAATATGGCGGGTACAAAATGATTACGATCGTGGATGGCGGTCGTTTTTTGCTTATTCCGGAGGGAGCGGCAGTGCCGCAGAATATCCCGGAGGATGTTACGGTTTTACAGCAGCCGCTGGATAAAACATATCTGGTATCCACTTCTGTCATGGATTTGGTAAGACAGATTGATGCCATGTCAGATATCCGGCTCTCCGGAACGAAGGAAGATGGCTGGTATGTAGAAGAAGCCAGGGAAGCCATGGAGGAAGGAGACATTTTATATGCAGGAAAATACAGTGCTCCGGACTATGAACTGATTCTGGATGAAGGCTGTAATCTGGCAATTGAAAATACAATGATTTATCATAACCCGGAAGTAAAAGAAAAGTTGGAAGAACTTGGAATCCCTGTACTTGTGGAGCGTTCCAGCTATGAATCACACCCATTGGGCAGACTGGAATGGATCCGTTTATATGGAGTATTATTTGATAAAGAGGAAGAAGCAGATTCTTTTTATGAAACAGAATTAGAAAAATTAGAGCCGATTATGAAGAAAGAAAGCTGCAATGTAACAGTAGCATTTTTCAGTGTGACAGCAAATGGAACAATCAGTGTGCGGAAATCAAATGATTATGTAGCGCAGATGATTGCTCTTTCCGGTGGAACCTATGTGCCGGAACAACTGGCGGGCGAAGAAGAAAATGCACTTTCCACAATGAACATACAGATGGAGGATTTCTATGCAGATGCAAAGAATGCCGATATCTTAATATATAACAGTACAATTGAAGGCGAAATCAGTACGCTGGAGGAACTGAAACAGAAGAATCCGCTGTTTGCAGATTTTAAGGCAGTACAGGATGGAAATGTCTATTGTACCACAAATAATTTCTTCCAGAAATCCACGGCAATCGGAGATTTTATGGAAGATCTGAATAAAATATTTCAGAATACAGATACAGAAGAAGCAGGATATTTAAAGAAGCTGAGGTAAAAGAAAATGAAGCGGTATGCAGTCTCTTTTATAACAATTATTATATTGCTGGTGGGATTAATTTTCTGGAATATTGGTTCTGGAAGTATTTCGATTTCATGGGATGAACTTTGGAATGTTTTGATGAAGCATACAGAAGAAGGTACCGCTTATCATATTATCTGGGATATCAGACTGCCACGGATTCTGGCTGCTGTCATGCTGGGGGGAGCCTTGTCGATTTCCGGATTTTTACTGCAGACCTTTTTTGGAAATCCAATCGCAGGTCCGTATGTGCTGGGAATTTCTTCCGGTGCCAAACTTATGGTAGCACTGGCAATGATTTATCTTTTAGGAAGAGGAATTACCATCAGCTCATTTGGAATGGTAGCAGCAGCCTTTATCGGCTCGCTATTAGCAATGGGGTTTGTACTATTAATTTCCATGAAGGTACATAGAATGTCTCTTCTGATTGTATGCGGAATTCTCATCGGATATATTTGCTCGGCAATTACAGACATCTGTGTTACTTTTGCAGATGATTCGAATATCGTAAATTTACACAACTGGTCCCAGGGCAGCTTCTCCGGAATGAACTGGTCGAATATCCTGATGATATTTATCCTGACCTTGCTGTCCTTTCTTGCGGCAATGTTTCTTGCAAAGCCGATTGGTGCGTATCAGATGGGAGAGACTTATGCCAGAAATATGGGTGTTAATATAACTGTGCTCCGGGTAAGCCTGATTCTGTTATCCAGCTTATTGTCGGCTTGTGTAACAGCTTTTGCAGGGCCGATTTCCTTTGTAGGAATTGCTGTGCCACATCTGATAAAATCTGCTACAGGAACAGCAAAACCACTGGTGCTGATACCGGGCTGCTTTCTGGGGGGAGCGGTAGTGACACTGTTTTGTGATGGAATCGCAAGAACACTCTTTGCACCGACAGAAGTAAGTATCAGTACCGTTACAGCGGTCTTTTTGGTTCCGGTGGTAATTGTAATGATGCTGCGCAGACAGGAGGAGCGGGGATGACAAAACAGATAGCAGGAAAAAAAGAGTCCACAGAGAAAGAATGCATGGCAGGAAAAATGAAATCTTCTGAAAGAAAACAGGGGCTTGTAACAGACAAATTCACAGTTGGATATGGAAAAAAGGTCATTCTTTCGAATGTCAATCTAATGGCAGAGCCGGGAAGGGTATTGACATTGATTGGCCCGAATGGTTCCGGTAAATCTACGATTCTAAAGAGTATTGTAAAGCAGTTGAAATCTCTTGGTGGTGTAGTATACCTGAACGGGAAAGCAACCTCGGAAATGAAAGAGGCAGAAATTGCAAAGAGCCTTTCCATGGTAATGACAGAGCATATTCATCCGGAGCTGATGTCCTGCCGAGATGTGGTTGCAACTGGACGATATCCCTATACCGGAAGACTTGGAATCCTGGATAAGCAGGACTGGAAACTGGTGGATGAGGCAATTACCATGGTTCATGCGGAAGAGGTGGCAGAGCAGTCATTTACAAGAATCAGTGACGGACAGAGACAGCGTGTTATGTTGGCGAGAGCCATCTGCCAGGATACAGCAATCCTGGTATTGGATGAACCTACCTCTTATCTGGATATCCGTTATAAGCTTGATATTTTAAACAGCATCCGGAAACTGGCAAGGGAACGGAATATAGCAGTAATGATGTCACTGCATGAACTTGACTTGGTACAGAAAGTATCGGATATGGTAGCCTGTGTAGATGGGACCACCGTCAGCCATATTGGAACACCTGAGGAAATCTTTCAGGGTTCGCTGGTACAGAAGCTTTATGGAATTGAGGAAAAGAACTTTGATTCCATGCTTGGAATCATGCAGATGCCGGGAAATAAAGCTGCCCCGAACGTATTCGTAATCGGAGGCGGTGGTGCTGCAATACCAACTTATTACAGACTGCAGAGAGAACATATTCCATTTGCAGCAGGAATCTTATTTGAAAATGACGTAGAATATCCTGTTGCAACGGCACTGGCATCAAAAGTCATTACTGCAAAAGCTTTTTATCCGATGGAAGAAGCACAACTGGAAGAAGCTAAGAAAATACTTGCAGGCTGTGAAACCTGTATTTGCACCTGCGAGAATTTCGGACCTTATAATATGTTAAATAAAGAACTGCGAAGCCTGGCAGAAGAACAGGGAAAATTGAAATAGAAAAATTGGAATAAAAGAAAAGCCCATGGAATCAAAGTTGTTTTATGATTTCATGGGCTTTGGTATATTTTACTGTTCAGTGTCTTCTGGTAAGATGAATTTTCCAACAAGTTCATCTAAGGAAGTTGCCTGTGCAGATAACTCCTGGCTGGTAGCAGAGGTCTCTTCTGCGGATGCGGAGTTGGACTGAACTACCTCAGAAATCTGGTTTACACCCTGTTCTGCCTGATCCATGGCATTTGCCTGAGTCTTAGCAACATCACTGATGTGCTTGGAAGATTCTGCAATCTGCTGGATACCATTTACAACGTTTCCGATAGATTCAGCAGCATGGTCTGCAGCAGCATTACCTTCAGCAATCTCCTGAAGGGCACCTTCGATTAAGTCTCTGGTATCTACAGCAGATTTGGTTGTCTGCTCTGCAAGCTGACGAATCTGGTCAGCAACAACGGCGAATCCACGTCCTGCTTCGCCGGCTCTTGCAGCCTCGATAGAAGCATTCAGAGAAAGTAAGTTGGTCTGGGAAGCAATATCTTCGATTTCAGAAATAATATTTCCAATCTTCTTAGAAGTTTCATCAATACGTGCCATAGCATCAACCATGGCTTTCATTTCAGCACTGCTGTCTTCTGCTTCAGCAGCATACTGCTTTGCCTGATCATAAGCAATCTGAGCCTGATCAGCGGACTGTTCAATATTACTTGTAATATCAGTGATTGTTGCCTGAAGCTGCTGTACGGCACCGGCCTGCTCAGTAGCACCTTCTGCCATACTCTGGGAAGATTCTGCAAGGTTCATGGAACCGGCAGAAACCTGGGAAGAAGCTTCTCCAATCATCTGGATAGTATGTACCATTGCATCACGCATGCCACGCATTGCGGTCAGTAACTGTTCGAAGTCACCGACATATTTGTCGGAATGCTCGGACTGAATGGTGTAATCACCATTTGCCATGCCCTCCATCAGAACACCTACATCAGTGATGAGTGCGTTCAGTGTTTCGGCCATTTTAGTAGAAGTGGCTACAATACTTGCAACTTCATCATTGGATTTCACCTCCGGGAACGGGTCATGTAAATTACCCTGTGAAAAAGTGGTAAGACGATTCTCCAGTGCGACTAAAGGTTTTGAAATTCCCCTTGCAATGGAAGCTCCCATCTTGGAAGAAACAAGGATGGATACGATAATAATTACAGCAATGATAATGATAAAAATAAGGGAAACAACAAAAAGTGTATCTGCTAAACGATCTCCTTCTGTTACTTTGGTATTCATCAAGTCCCTCATTCCGGAATAGATTTCATCATATAATGGGGCTACTTCATCAACCATTATATTCTGGCTTTTGCGCTCTGACCCGGGTCAGTTGTTTTGCCGGTATCAATTGCTTTCTGCTCAGTAGTCCAGTAATCTTCCAGCTTGGCATCAATGGAATCATAGATTTCCTGCTCTTTGCTGGTGGTAGTAACTTCATCTACGATTTCCCAATACTGTTCAAAAGTGGCCTTTCTTTCATCATGGGTATCGGACATCTGACTAATCAGACTGTCATCATCATATCCGATAATAGCACGGGTGGCAGATCGGGTATCGGTAAAGGCAACCATTGCTTTGCCGATGTCACCCTGTGAAAAACCATAATTGTTCAGGGCATTCTTATACAGAGTCATGGTTACAATCAGCATAACCACACCAAGGACGGCTGCGATGGAGCAGGATGTCACGATAATACGGAATGCCTTCCCCAGACGTTTTCTAATTTTAAGATTCTCAAACATAACGTTCCTCCTTCGTTATATACAATGGCACTATGGCACCAATTGCGTTATACAATAGTAAAAGTAAAAGCGAAAATCTAAATATTTATCATAATTTTACTACTTTATGGGAAATAAGTCAAAATTATTTAGACAATAAGTGACTTGGAAACTGATTATTCCTCAAATTTGTTTAAACATATGAAAATTGACATTTTTCCGGTGAACCGCTAAAATGACGAAGAACATAAATAAGGCATTAAGGGAGATAACAGTATGGGATATGTATATTTTGTCCGGCACGGACAGACCATATGGAATGTAGAAAATAAGATATGTGGTGCAACAGATATTGCACTGACTGAGCTTGGACATAAGCAGGCAATTGAGACCGGAAAGAAAATATTAGAAGAAGGCATAAAGGCGGATGAAATATTATATTCCCCATTAATCCGGGCAAAAGATACTGCATTGCATATTTCGGAAATTACCGGAATTCCGGCAAGGGAAGAGCTTCGTTTAAAAGAGCAGAACTTTGGCAGATTTGAATCCACACCGCGGGATGGAACAGAATTTAAGATTGCAAAGGGACAGTTTATCACCCGCTATGACGGCGGAGAATCTATGCTGCATCTGGCACAGAGGATTTACAATCTTCTGGATGAAGTAACAGCAGCTTCCGATAAGACTTATATTCTGGTGGCACACAATGGCATATCAAGAGTTGTGCAGTCCTATTTTTATGAAATGACCAATGAAGAATATGCTGCATTTGGCGTGAAGAATTGTGCCATATTAAAATATGAATTCTAAGAGACGAAGGGCAGGAATGAAAAATGAAACCGAAGTCGGAAAAGAGTATAGAACTTTATCATATCATGACAGAGCGGGGGTATCCGGAAGAATTCTGTGATGTCATTACCCGGAATCTGAATACGGATTTTACGGCACAGAGGATGCTGTGGTATTTATCACACTATGAATATCTGCCGGAGGGTGAAATCGTAGATGAGATGCTTGCTATATTAAGTGACCGGAATGCGATTATGCAGAAAAAAGAATTAGAAAAAACCAATGCTGCATGGAATGAATTCCTGCAGCATGGTTTTGAAGAAAAAGAATAGTTCATCGGATTAATTTCATATCTTCGATAATAAAAGTCTTATCTTCCATATGATATTCGCTGTGACAGAATGGACAATACCGCTGTCGTACTGCATCAAAGCTGGCACCGCAGCTATTACAGATAACGGAACTGATGGAGAATCCAGGTGGTTCCGGAGTGGAAATATTTCGCAAAAGAGTGACATCAATACAGTCACCGGTTCTGGAAATATTTCCATTTTTTTCGCTGTAATTTATCCACCAGGTTCGTAAGGTCATATGCAGCTGATTGTTTTCCACGGACAGATTTCTCAGTGTCATGCCACTGGTATAAGTCATTTCAATGATATCTTTGAAACGCTCGTCTAATGTACCACCACGATAGGAAGAAAGCGTGGATGGGTCATTGGAAAATACCGCCATGCGTACAAGAGAAATCATCTGGCTTTCAAACTTTTCATAAGAGAAATTCGGATCATAACGAAGCATCGTATCCTTTAACTTCCGTTTTGTACGCAGAAAGCCAAAAGCCGAAATATGTTTCATGCCATCACGGTTGCCAAGCCCCATAAGAAGCAGCAAATCTCCTAACAGCAAGCCTAAGAATCCGCCACCAATCAGTGCGGCAAGATAAGCAGAGAACAGTGCCAGAGGAAGAATTTCCTGTTTTCCAATGAGAAAGAATGGGAAGAATCCAGCAAAAAATGCCAGCATGGTAAGTAAAATGGTATTGTGAAATACCTGCATATTCCGGTTAGAGGATGGATTTATTACAAAGGATAAATTCATGACACGGGGAAATAAATCCGTTATGCGAAATTTTGTACCGCAGTAAGGACAGCCTTCCGTCAGATTGGAAACCAGATTAACGGCACCACAGCTTGGACAGGTTGCGGTAATAAAGGGAAGCTGCTGTTCGTTAGGGCTGTGTACAATTGTTTCATACATAACCTGCTCGGTATCACGGGAATAGAGTTCGCCGGAAGCATTGGAAAAAGAGAACTTATGGCGGATTTCTTCATAAGTTGTATCCGAGGTATACCAGGCACTCTTGTGGGTGAGACAGGCAGTACCAAAAGTATTTCCCTTTCCCGGAATGACACGGTTTTCCATATGAAGTCCCTTTTCCTTAAGACGTTCCTGCTGTAATTTCAGAAAATATGTAATATCACCATCACAGCTTACCGGAGGAGTTTCATCTTCGTTCCACTGGTTATATTCTTTGGCAAACCGGTCATACATGCCTCTGCCTTTGTCCCAGGCAGGTTCGTAGTCGCGGAAAGCTTTGGCGTCTTTATGGAATTTCAATAATCGAAAACAGCCGAAGATACCAAGGATAATACCGGCAGCAAGCAGCAGATAACGAGGCATCAGATTAAGCTCTGTAACGGTAATGCAGGAAATAAGAATGGTTCCCAGGGCAATGAAGAAGATGCCCTGTGCCAGGTATTTCCGGTCCGGTTCTGCTACTTCAAAGCTACGTTTTTTACTGGATAGGTTGGATAAGATACTCATGGAGACTCCTTTCTGAAGGGTTTCTTAAAGTTAAAATAAGCATTTGATAAGTCACTATTAAGTTAGTATCGCTCATTATAGCATATTTCAGAAAGAAGGTAAATCATCAGCCAATGTGGATGCCGGGAAGCTCTAAGAGGAAGAAGACTAGCGGAATCGTAAAGACGGAGCAAAGTGTCATGACAAAGCAGGTCTTTGAAGCAAATTCCGCATCGGAATGGTAGTTTTCTGCCATCATCGGAATGGCGGACATGGCAGGCATACATGCCATCAGGGTAAGAATGGTTGTTTCGGCCGGAGTAAGGAAATGTGATACCACGGCTGCAACACCAACCGGAATCAGAATCATTTTGACAATTACCAGAAAGAAATAATCATAAATAAAGTCGAGATTCTTTAAGGAAATATAAGAAAGAGCTGCACCCAGGAAAATCAGCGCAAGACTGAAGCTTACATTTCCAACAGAGGTAATTGTATGGTGTACCGATACCTCTGGTAAGATTAACATAGCTTGTCACATATTGGCTATGAGAAAAGCTTTGGCTTTCTGAAAAATGAGGTTCTTTCTTGTACTTTTATTCATAATAAGGTATACTTTAGGGAAGTAATTTGTTGAATTAAATATGTTTGTATGGAGGATTAATTATGGACATGAACATTGTATGCCTTGATCTGGAAGGAGTATTGGTACCGGAGATCTGGATTGCATTTGCAGAAGCAAGCGGAATCCCTGAATTAAAGAGAACTACAAGAGACGAACCGGATTACGATAAATTGATGAAATGGAGACTTGGCATCTTAAAAGAACATGGACTTGGATTAAAAGAGATTCAGGAAACCATCGCAAAAATCGACCCGATGCCGGGAGCAAAAGAGTTCTTAGATGAACTTCGTTCCATGACACAGGTTATCATCATCAGTGATACCTTTACCCAGTTTGCAGGACCTCTGATGAAGAAATTAGGCTGGCCTACCATTTTCTGCAATTCTCTGGAGGTGGCAGAGGACGGTGAGATTACCGGATTTAAGATGAGAATTGAAAATTCCAAGCTGACTACAGTAAAAGCATTACAGTCCATTGGTTATGAGACGATTGCCAGCGGAGACAGCCACAATGACCTAGGCATGATTGAGGCGAGTAAAGCAGGATTCTTATTCCGCAGCACCGAGCAGATTAAGAAAGACCATCCGGAACTGCCTGCATTTGAGACTTATGATGAATTAATGGAAGCAATCAAGAAGGCTCTTTAATTATGGCAGAGGAAAACCAGACAACCCACAAACGCCGGGTGCGTTACAGTGGAAAATATCCGAAGAAATTTGAAGAAAAATATAAAGAACTTCAGCCGGAAAAATATAAAGATACGATTGAGCATGTAATAAAAAAAGGAAACACACCTGCCGGAATGCATATTTCCATAATGGTAAATGAAATTCTGGATTTCTTAAAAATCCAGCCGGGAGAAACAGGCTTTGATGCGACCTTGGGATATGGCGGTCATACGAAAGCCATGCTGCAGTGCTTAAACGGGCAGGGACACATCTATGCAACGGATGTAGACCCGGAGGAATCAGCCAGGACAAGAAAGCGGTTAGAAGAGGCCGGTTTTGGAGAAGATATTCTGACAATACGATTACAGAATTTCTGTACGATAGATGAAATTGCAAAAGAAGCCGGCGGATTTGATTTTATTCTTGCGGATCTGGGTGTATCTTCCATGCAGATTGATAATCCGAAGCGTGGATTTTCTTTTAAAGTGGATGGACCACTGGATTTACGGCTGAACCAGGAAGCCGGAATCAGTGCAGCAGAACGCCTGGCTGCCATTACAAAGGATGAACTGGCGGGAATGCTTTATGAAAATTCAGATGAGCCATACTGTGAAGAACTGGCAAAAGCGATTACCGATGAGATTCGAAAAGGCAATCGGATTGATACCACCACAAAGTTAAGGAATATCATTGAAAAGACGCTTGATTTTCTACCGGAAAAAGAGAAGAAGGATACGATAAAAAAGACCTGCCAGCGAACCTTCCAGGCACTTCGTATTGATGTGAACCGTGAATTTGAAGTACTGTATGAATTCATGGAGAAACTGCCGGATGCATTGAAACCGGGCGGAAGAGCTGCAATTTTAACTTTCCATTCCGGCGAAGACAAGTTAGTAAAGAAAGCATTAAAAGAAGGCTATCGGGCAGGCATTTATGCCGATTATGCCAAAGATGTAATCCGCCCATCTGCACAGGAGTGTGCGCAGAACGGACGGGCACGTTCTACTAAGATGCGCTGGGCAATTAAGGCAGAGTAGGTTATTTTGAAAATACAATGAGATGGAGACGAAAACAGTGAAAATGAAAAGAAAACAGATTGGTATGCTGGTATTTATTGCGATTATCGTGATACTTATGGTCGTAACAAGCCAGACACCTGGAACAATTGCTGATGCTGACAGCTATCAGTGTAAAGCTTATGCGACAATTTTATCATTGCTTCCGCCGGTTATTGCAATCGGACTGGCACTGATTACCAAGGAAGTATATACCTCACTTCTGGCAGGAATTATTGCAGGAGGTTTGCTGTATTCCAACTTCAACCTTGAGTTGATGATAAATACCATTTTCTTCCAAGAAGAGGGTGGTATGGTATACAAGCTTGCGAATGCATGGAATGTGGGAATTTTAGTATTCCTTGTCATGCTTGGCATTTTGGTATCCCTTCTTAACCGTGCAGGTGGTTCTGCCGCATTTGGAAAGTGGGCATCCCGGCATATTAAAACCAGAATCGGAGCGCAGATTTCCGTTATGATTCTTGGCGTATTGATTTTCGTGGATGATTATTTTAACTGTCTGACTGTAGGAAGCGTAATGCGTCCGGTTACAGACCGGCACAAGGTGTCCCGTGCAAAATTATCTTATATTATTGATGCAACGGCAGCACCGGTATGTATCATCGCACCAATCAGCTCCTGGGCAGCAGCAGTTACTTCTTCTGTTCCGGCAGATTCCGGAATCAATGGATTTGCGGTATTTATCCAGACAATTCCATATAACTTATATGCATTGCTGACATTGGTAATGTTAATTGGAATTACTCTTTTGCGAGTGGATTTCGGACCGATGAAAACCCATGAAATGAACGCAATCAAAGGTGATTTGTTTACTACACCGGGAAGACCGTATGAAGATAATGAAGAGGAAGTTGTAAAAGAAAACTCTCACGTACTGGATTTGATTCTTCCGGTAGCTGTGTTGATTGTGAGTTGTATCGTAGCCATGATTTATACCGGTGGCTTCTTCAGCGGAACTTCCTTTGTAGAGGCATTCTCTGGCTGTGATGCTTCCGTCGGACTGGTTCTTGGCGGCGCAGTAACACTTGTATTTACTTTTATCTATTACATGTTGCGTGATGTTTTATCCTTTAAGGAATTTACCGAATGTATTCCGGAAGGATTTAAGGCGATGATTGCTCCGATTCTGATTCTGACTATGGCATGGACCTTATCCGGAATGACCAATCTCTTAGGAGCAAAAGTATTCGTGGCTGATCTGGTAGCAAATTCAGCAAATGCAATGCAGGGCTTCCTGCCAATGATTATCTTTCTGGTAGCAGCGTTCCTGGCATTTGCAACCGGAACCTCCTGGGGAACCTTCAGTATTCTGATTCCGATTGTCCTTGGTGTATTCCCAAGCGGACAGATGATGGTAATCTCCATTGCGTCCTGTCTGGCAGGAGCAGTTTGTGGAGACCATTGCTCACCGATTTCAGATACCACAATTATGGCATCTGCCGGTGGTCACTGTGAGCATGTTAACCATGTAGCAACCCAGCTTCCGTATGCATTGACTGTTGCGGTTGTCTGCTTATTAGGCTATTTCCTGATTGGTATCCTGCAGGCAGTCGGACTGGCAGGAATTTCATGGCTGGCACTTCCGGTTTGTATCGTGGTATTAATTGGCGTATTATTCGTAATTCGTTCCAGAACAGGACGGGAAGAAATTTAAAAGATAAAAAAGATAATGCGGGATACGGAATTGGTGTCCCGCATTTTTGTACAATAGAATCTATAATAAAAATAATTTGAAAATTTGAAACAAAAGAAACATAAAATAACAGAAAAGAGGAAAGAAAATGTTTTGTACAAAATGTGGAAATGCATTACCGGTAAATGCAAAATTCTGTACCAAATGCGGAACGAAAGTAGAAGCTTTTCAGCCGGGAGCAATCCAGCCAAATCCGACACCGCAGAAAGCACCGGTAAATCAACCGACTCCGGTACCGCAGAGAAACTCAGTACCGCAACAGGCACCGACACAGCAGCAGACCCCGGTAAGACAGGCAAGCCCGGCACCACATCCACAACAAAAAAAGAATGAGAATGAGAAAGTAACAAAAACAAAGAACAGTGAAAAAATATCAAATAAAAATAAGAATGAAACTGAGAAGAAATCCGGCTCCGGTGCCATGGTATATTTATTAATCGGTGCAGCAGTTCTTATTATTATTCTGATTGCAATTATAGTATTGTTATTTATCAAGGGCAATCAGCCGGCAAAGCAGGATGATATTACCGATAAGCCGGTGGTTACAACGGAGCAGACCACAGAGACGGAAATGTCTACAGAGCAGACAGATAGGAAAGGTGTAAGCGGACAGCAGGAAGCATCTGAGAAAACTTCCGAAGTAATAAATAAAGAAGATACAACCGGAAATGAGGACATGGGAACAGACGGAGCAGTTGGAGAAGAGGAAGCAGAATATATTCTTCCGGAGAGTGCCAGCCGATTATTAACGGAAGCTGATTTGGAGAATCTGACCCAGGAGGACCTTCGGATTGCCAGAAATGAAATCTATGCAAGACATGGAAGAAAATTCTTAGATGAAGGACTGCAGGAATATTTCGATGGAAAATCCTGGTACAACGGAACCATTGAACCGGACGATTTCAAAGAAGATATGTTATCGGAAATAGAGAGAACCAATGAGGATACCATCGTGAACTATGAGACGAAGATGGGCTATCGTTAGAAATAACATTCAATGAAACAGGAAAAGGGGTAGAACAGATATGCCATGTACAACTATTTTAGTAGGGAAAAAAGCTTCTTATAATGGAGCAACCATAATTGCACGAAATGATGATTCCGGTGCCGGACATTTTACACCTAAGAAATATGTGGTAATTCATCCGGAAGAACAGCCGACAATCTATCAGTCGGTATTATCTCATGTGAAAATAGAATTGCCGGAGCATCCGATGCGTTACACGGCAATGCCGAATGCGGTAGAAGGGGAAGGTGTCTGGGCTGCCTGCGGTGTCAATGAGGCGAAGATTGCCATGACTGCAACAGAGACCATAACTTCCAATCCCCGCGTCTTAGGAGCAGATCCTCTGGTGACCTACCATCCGGCAGAAAATGGCAGGGAAGAGATTATCGGCGGCATTGGAGAAGAGGATATTGTATACATTGTGCTTCCGTACATTCACAGTGCAAGAGAGGGTGTCATTCGCCTGGGCAGTTTGTTGGAGCAGTATGGAACCTATGAGATGAATGGAATTGCATTTCAGGATAAGGATGAAATCTGGTGGCTTGAGACCATTGGCGGACATCACTGGATGGCAGGAAGAGTGCCGGATGATGTCTATGTGGTAATGCCAAACCAGCTGGGACTTGACAGCTTTGATTTAGAGGATGCCCTTACTACACAGAAGGACTATATGTGCTCAAAGGATCTGCGGGAATTTATTGAAAAGAATCATCTTGACCTTTCTTTGGATGGAAAGTTAAATCCAAGAGATGCATTTGGTTCCCATGATGATTCCGACCATGTATACAATACACCAAGAGCCTGGTTTATGGAGCGTTATCTCAACCCACATACCTATAAATGGGATGGGGAGCAGGCTGATTATACGCCGGCATCCGATGATATTCCATGGTGCTTAAAACCGGAGAAAAAGGTAACAATCGAAGATGTAAAATATGTATTATCCGCACATTTTCAGGGAACACCGTATGACCCATATGGTTCTTATGGGGAAAAATCCATGAAAGGCGCATTCCGTTCCATTGGAGTTAACCGGAATGATTTCCTTTCTGTGATTGAAATGCGGCCGGAGCAGGCGGACATTACCGAAAATACAGGAAGCATCATACAGTGGGTAGCATTTGCATCCAATGTATTTAATGTGCTGGTTCCGTTTTACGGGGAAGTGGAGACAACGCCGGAATATGTATCCAATACCACCGGAGAAGTTTCTACAGATAATTTCTACTGGGCAAGCCGTATGATTGCAGCTATGGCAGATGCCTCTTATCACAGATCCCTTTTTCACATCGAACGCTATCAGATGCATGTGATGGCAAAAGGGCGGGAACTGCTGCATACCTATGATGCACTTCTGGCAGAAGAAAAGGACGCAGCAAACAGACAGAAACTGATGCAGCAGGCAAATAATGCGATAGCAGAAATGCTTAAGAAAGAAACACAGGATACTTTGGATAAGGTACTGTTTGAATTAAGCAGCCAGATGAAAAATGCATATTCACGTTCAGATGCGTGACAGAGAAGGGCACAATAGAGAAAAGGAGCGTAAGTGGAATGCAGACAGATTTTCATTTATTATATCCACCGGATTATGACCGGAACAAAGCCGTTCCCATGAAGGATTATAAATTTATCCACGCATTAAAAATTGATGCTATGGTAATACTGATTAAGGAAAGTTACCGGGGAGTGGCAGACCTTTCACTGGAAAATTTCTTCTCTACAGATGAGCGGGTATTAGAGTATCGTCTGGGCGTAGTAGAAGATCTGGTGGAAAATCCATCACTTTACGAGGCATTTTGCAAGGCGGTATCCATTATTTATAATATCAATGATATGCGAAGAGTATTAAACAGTGATTTTACGACGGATTCAGCCCTGCGTTCGGTGCGATATCTTGAAATGTATCAGGAAATTGTAAATCTGTTTGCGGATGCATTGGAAAAAGCAGAGATTCATTCGGAAGGTATGCAGAATTTCAAAAAAGAAATTCACTCAATCGTAGCAAGCAGCGAGTACCAGAGCCTGAATGAGGAACTTCCGAAAATGGAACTGAACTTCGGGCATATCAAAAGCGTAACCGTAGGTATTAATCTTGATGGCAATTTAAGACCGAAAGAAGCCGGACTGATTTCTGTCAATGAGGAGCAGTTCCATCTAGGAACTATCATGGACCGGCTTTTGAAAAAAGGGAAAAATGATAAATGGCATCTGATGTCGGCACTCTATCCTCTGAGCCGGGTGCTGCACAATGATGAACAGGATGCTATAGACTATTCCATGAATGCGGCTTTGCAGACTATTTTTGCAAAGTCGCTGAGGGAGTTTGAACCGCTGGTACAGAATTATTATCACATTAATACCAATATGTTTATTGCTTTATTGGATGATATCCGTTTTCTGACTGCCGGAGTAAAATTTATTCTTTCCATGAAAGAAAAGGGATTTGCCATGTGCAGACCGAAGATAGCGTCCATGCAGGAAAAACGCTGTGAGTTAAAGCATGTATACAATCCTATGCTGGCAGTGAATTCCGTAGAGGAAACGATTGTGTCTAATTCCTTTGAACTGGATGAAAATGGACGATTCTATCTGATAACCGGTCCAAATCACGGAGGAAAATCTATTTTTGCCTATTCTATCGGAATGGCGCAGGCGTTATTTCAACTGGGGCTGTTTGTTCCGGCAGAAGAGGCGGTAATGAGTCCGGTGTCCGGAATATTTACACATTTTCCATCCTCTGATGAAAATAATTATGGAATGGGCAGACTGGAAAGTGAGTGTGTAAGACTGAGTGAAATCATGAAACAACTGTCAGATACGGATATGCTGTTGATGGATGAATCTTTTTCCAGTACCAGTGGACTTGAGGCAGGCTACATAGCATCAGAGGTGCTGACCGGAATTGGAATTATCGGCTGCTGCGGTCTTTATGTGACCCATATTCATGATTTGACACAGCAGCTGGATACCTATAATGGGCATATGAAGAATAGAGGAAAAATCGATAATCTGGTGGCAATGATGGAGAGCAAAGAAGAGGGTACCCGGAGTTACCGGGTCATCCGGACAACGCCGGATGGCTTAAGCTATGCAAGGGATATTGCCAAACGTTATGGTCTGGATTTGGAGGATATTTTAAAAAGATAAAAGAGAAAATCCGTATCTTACTCCTGTTATATACGTATACTATTTGTTGGAAGATTGCAACTAAGATAGCAATTGACTAACAGGGCAGGTGAAAACTACAATAGGAGAAAAGGAGGGATTTCTATGCAGGCATTGTCAAAAGCAACACCAGGTGAAACCTATACCATTCAGTGGATGTTTGGTCAGCCAGAAGTGCTTGATTTCTTGCATAGCCACTCTGTAGATGAGGGGGAACGCATACAGCTCATCCAGAAAATGCGTGACTATGTAATTATTGGGGCAAAAGACAGCAGATTTGCAATGGGAAATGAAATTGCAGACCGGATACAGGTATAGGAAAATCGCATAAACGCGTGAAAATATTTTGTGGGTTACCCGCGTAAAAAAAGGGAAGCAGTTCTGATGGAACGGCTTCCTTTTTTCTATCAAAGGTCCATAAGAATCTATTATGCTTCTTTCCAGTAATCCGGAGTTACATCCCTGCCTAAATCTTCTAACAATTTCCGGTCACTTCTTATGGTAGCGCAGGCAACGGTAGTCAGCATATTTCCGGTAATGGTTGCAGATGCACCAGCCTGAAAAGCAGTTTCACCATCGTTGGTAAGCAGCGCACGGCCGGCAGCCAGACGGATATTTGCATCCGGATTGATATAACGGAAGAATGTGATGGTACGCAGAATATCATCTTCACTTAACTGCGGCAGATTTTCTAAAGGAGTTCCCGGGATTGGCATTAAAGCATTGATTGGAATAGAATCAATTCCCAGTTCAGCTAAACTTACTGCCATATCCAGACGGTCTTCCCAGGTTTCGCCCATTCCGATAATACCACCGGAGCAGGCGCACATGCCTTCCGCTTTTACTTTCTTTAAAGTTTCAATTTTCATATCGTAGGTATGGGTGGTGCAGATATTTGGAAAATTCCGGCGTGATGTTTCTATATTATGATGATAGCTGGTAACGCCTGCCTCATGAAGGCGGTGCAGTTGTTCTTCATCTAAAAATCCCATGGAAGCACATAAATCGATTTTGCATTCCCGATGCATGGATTCAAAGGCGTGAATGGCTTTTTCAAACTCCGGACCGGTCAGTGCTTTTCCCGCAGTTACGATAGAAAATCGGTCAACGCCTTCGCTTTCGTTCATTTTGCAGGCTTTGATGATATCTTCTTCCGGCAGGAAGTCATATACTTCGCAGTTGGTATGGTTATGTGCAGACTGGGCACAATATTTACAGTCTTCCGGACAGCGTCCGCTTCGTCCGTTATGATAGAACATAAATCTACTTTATCTCCAATTCTTGCAGCACGGATTTTGTCGGCTCCTTCGCATAATTCCTTTAAATCGCAGGTAAGAAAAAAGGATAAATCATCCTCTCTCGTAATGCGTCGTCCGTCAATAATTTCCTGTGCCAGTGTCAGTGCATCCATGGTTTGTCTCCTTTGTATCTGTATGAATTTTACAGTTCTTTATGATAAACAAAAATCAATAGAATGTCAACCTAGAATAATACATAAGTTGACAATACAAAAACAGGAAAAACTGGTATAATGAAAGATAATGAGATGAAAAAGTAAAGAGAAAGGAATGGCAGATGAAAACATATAGAATCACAGATATTATTGAGGATGAATTCGGCTGTGAAGGACGGCCGGAGGGGGAAGAACCGATGGTTACGATTCTTCTGGTGGATGATACCGGAAAACAGCGCAGCATCCGCATGGCGGATAAGCTGGCTTATGAAAAGAAACTGGATATCGGAGCGGAAATGGAGCTGCCGGAAGAAGAGGTAATGACATTAAACGGAAAAGAATATAAAGTGAAAAAACTGCTTGGAAAGGGGAAAGGCGGCTATTCCTATCTTGTGACGGATGGGGAGAAGGAATATGTCCTGAAACAGATTCACCATGAACCATGCAGTTATTATCAGTTTGATAATAAGTTAGAGGCTGAAAAAAGGGATTATAAACGGCTTATGGAAATTGGAATTACTATGCCAAAGCTGCTTGATATCGATGAGACACAGGAACGCATTTTAAAGGAATACATTCCGGGAGACACTGTCTATCAGCAGGTGGAAAAGGACGCACTGCCGGAAATCTGCCTGCAACAGGTAAAAGAAATGTGCACAAAGTTATATGCTGCACATACAAATATTGATTATTTCCCTACAAATTTTATCCTGTGGCAAAATGTCCTCTATTATGTGGATTATGAGTGTAATGCCTATATGGAAGAATGGAATTTTGAAAACTGGGGAATCAAGTACTGGTCTAAGACAAAAGAATTCTTAGAATATGAACGGACCCATTAATAAAACTTAAGAGATTCTTAGAAATCTAAAATATTCATAAAAGGATTGCCGGGGACAAAATCTTTGTGATACAATAATCCAAAGCATAAAATACAATCCAGATAGCATTTTCTATTATTCCATTCTGGCAGTCTTAAGCGTTATGACATTTCTGTATCTATCTATGCTTTTTATACCATCTATTAAATAAAAAGCAGGAGAAGTTACAGGAAAAGGAGTATGTAGCAGCTTCCTGCAAATCAAAGGAGGAACTACATATGACAAAGAAAGTACCAGCAGCAAACCGCAATTATAAGGATACGATTTTTCGTATGATTTTTTCAGACAGGGAGTCACTTCTATCACTCTATAATGCGGTAAACAAACGGAATTATACCAATCCCGATGACTTGGAAATTGTAACATTGGAAAATGCTATTTATATGGGAATGAAAAATGATCTGGCATTTATTTTAGACATGAATCTCTATCTTTATGAACATCAGTCTACAGTAAATCCCAATATTCCTCTTCGGGACTTGTTTTATATTGCAGCGGAATACCAAAAACTCATCGACCGGAAATCGTTATATTCATCTGCAATTCAAAAGATTCCGACTCCCGGCTTTTTTGTTTTTTATAATGGAATAGAGCCGTTAGAGGACTGTTGCATCAGCCGGCTGTCAGATGCTTTTTTACATACCGGAGCAGAACCGGCATTGGAACTGATTGTGACAACATTAAATATCAATGAAGGACATAATTGCGAATTAATGCAGCATTGCCGAAAATTAAAGGAGTATGCGCAGTATGTAGCGAAAGTCAGAAAGTATGCAGAGCAGCTTCCGTTGGAGGATGCTGTGGAACGAGCGGTTACAGAATGCATCCGGGAGAATATACTTGCTGATTTCCTGAAAAAGAATCGTGCGGAGGTAGTTGCGATGAGTATTTTCGAATATGATAAAGTGGAAGAAGAAAAGAAACTTCGCAAAGCGGAGTTTGAGGCAGGGGTAGAACAAGGTGAAAAACAGGCATCTGTTAAAGCAGCAACCCGGATGCTCCGGATGGGTAGCTTTTCTTTGGAGCAGATAGCAGAAATTTCAGGATTATCTGTGGATGAAATCCAAGGATTAACAGAATAAATTTATTTAAAAATTAGTGATAATATTTTTCAAGAGGATAACCGGAACTTGGTTATCCTTATTTTTGTGCTATAATTCCGATTAGGCACGACTAACTTTCACGAAAGAAGGAGAAGCACTACAATATGCAGTCAATCATGTGAACTTTACCATTAACGAGGGAGAATTTGTGGTGATTTTAGGACAGTCAGGAGCAGGAAAATCGACGGTAGTTAGGTCAGATGATAGATAAAAGCATCGACCGTGATTATTCAGCCATTGTAGACAGAAAATCCATTCCGGGACTGGCAAGATTAGACAGTGAATTAGAACAACATCAGTCATTTTCCTATTTATTTGTCATTATATTTGTGGGAATCGCAATTTTAGTCATTGCGACATCCATGGGAAGAATGGTAGAACAGCAGCGTACCCAGATAGGAACCATGAATGCCCTTGGTTTGAAACGGCATAAAATCATGCTGCATTATATCAGTTTCAGTCTTGTTGTTTCGGTAGTTGGAGTCGTTCTTGGACTGTTGGCAGGAACTTTGTGGGGAAGCCCGGCAGTCATTGGTATGTTTGCAAACTGGTATATCGTGCCGGGTCTGCATTCGGTATTCCATCCGATGTATTTTATCATTGCAGCAGGCATCGTGGCAGTATGTGTGCTTGCATCCTATATGAGCTGCCGGAAACTGCTTCATATTAAGCCGGCAGAGGCATTGCGGCCGGCAGCACCGAAGAAGGGAAAGAAATGCATTTTTGAGAGACTGCCATTCTGGAAAAAACTTTCCTTTACCAGCCAGTACAATCTCAGGGATATTTCCAGAGCCAAGTTAAGAAGCTTTATGTGTGTAATTGGAACGGCAGTCGGTATGTTGCTGATGATATATGCAGTCGGCTGTAATGAACTCTTAGGCAGTATGATAGAGATTAACTTTAATCGCGTAACCGTAGGTGAGTACCAGATTAAATTTTCAGAAGATGCCAAGACGGAAGATGTAGACGATATGGCAGAGGAACTGGATGGCGAAGTGGTAATGGTAAATCAGGTAGAAGTGGCAAAGAAGAAAAATGCATCAGCCGTAAGCTGGCAGCCGACCTTGATGTAAAGGTAGGAGATACCGTATACTGGCATCTTTATACGAAAAATACCTGGTATGAAGCAAAGGTTGGAACCATTTACCGGAGCCTTGAGTCCCAGGGAATCGCATATCTGAGAGAAGACTATGAGAAAACAGGGGCAGAATATACACCGGGATTTCTGATGACAAATGAAAGAGCGGCAGAAGAAAAAGCTGACCTTAGTTATGTAACCGGGGTGAACAGTAAAAGTGAGATGCAGGCGGCGTATGAAAACAGCATGTCGGTAATCAATATGATGGTTGTTATGATGGCGGCATTTTCGATACTTATGATAGTTGTGGTATTGTATAATTCCGGAGTCCTTTCCTTTCATGAAAGAGTAAAAGAATTTGCAACATTGAAGGTACTGGGTTTACGATCTTCTAAAATAAGAAAAATACTGAGCATACAGAATCTGTGGCTGAGCATCATCGGAATCCTTATTGGAGCGCCGCTTGGAAATGTGTCATTAAATGCGATGATAAATACCAATGGAGAGAATTTCGATTATAATCTGTCACTGGCACCGGTGGATTATATCATAGCCGGTATTCTGGTTATGATAATTTCGATGCTGGTAAGCTTTATGTTCTCAAAACGAATCCGCAGTCTCAATATGGTAGAAACCTTAAAAGGTGTAGAGTAAGCGGAGAATAAGTGGATGAATAAGTGGATGAATAGACCTTTTCTTTTCAGAACCCTTGTGGTATTCTGAGAGAAAAGGTCTTTTTATCAGTTTAAGAGGACAAATGAAAAATACAGGAGAGAGAAAAATGCCAGTTTTTGACTTTAGCAATGCACCGGGTGAGAAGAAAACAGAGTCCGTATGCACTTATACAACGTTTCAGTCCAATGAGAAGGAGAAGACGGCGGATGAGCCGATTCTTGTATTAGATAATAAAAAACGTCAGTGGAAACATCATTCCGGAGGAGTGTTTGCAAACCAGAGCCAGCAGACTGCTTTTGAATTTAAAGAGGAAAGCGAGACTTACAGCGCAGATATTTTAAAAATAGATGCACGTTTCGTCAGCTTGATTAAATGGCTGGGAGAAAATCATATCAGTGTGCGCCTTTCCGGAGAAAACCGGGAAGATGGGTATGCTGTATACAAGATTCGGGAGACAACCTTTGGTGCAGGAACCAAATTGTCGGCAGAGGATGGATTTTTACAGTTTATGATAGAGAGACTTCTTGCCAGCAGTGCACCGACAGAGGAAATGGACGAGGAAGAAGAGGATGAAAATGGAGATGATATGAAGCTGACCAGCTTACAGAGCATTTCCGATTTTATGACTTGCGCCGGCAGAACCATGCCGGATAATATCCGCCTCTGGGCGAGAAGAAACCTTGCAGTAGCACGCTCCCATGAGGTATCACCGGAGGAACGCCGTCATGCCCAGAGAGCATTGTCTATTATGATGAATATCCAGTGGAAGAGCAATTATTTTGAGGCAATTGATCCGGTAGAAGCAAGAAAGATTCTCGATGAAGAGTTATATGGCATGGAGAAAGTAAAACAGCGTATCATGGAAACCATCATTCAGATTAACAGAACCCATACCCTGCCGGCATATGGACTGCTTCTGGTGGGACCGGCAGGAACCGGAAAATCCCAGATAGCCTATGCGGTAGCAAGAATCTTAAAGCTGCCTTGGACAACACTGGATATGAGTTCCATCAATGACCCGGAGCAGTTGACCGGAAGCTCCCGTATCTATGCCAATGCAAAGCCTGGAATTATCATGGAAGCATTTTCCATGGCAGGAGAATCCAATCTGGTATTTATTATCAATGAGTTAGATAAAGCAGCATCCGGCAAAGGAAACGGAAACCCGGCAGATGTGTTGTTAACCTTGTTAGATAACCTTGGATTTACCGACAACTATATGGAATGTATGGTTCCGACCGTGGGAGTTTATCCGATTGCTACTGCTAACAATAAAGCCGATATCAGTGCACCGATTTTATCCCGTTTTGCAGTAATTGATATCCCGGATTATACATCAGAAGAAAAGAAGATTATCTTCTCCCGGTTTGCACTGCCGAAGGTATTAAAACGAATCGGCCTGCATCAGGGTGAATGTGTTGTAACAGAGGATGGACTGGATGCAATTGTAGAGCAGTTTAAGCATACTTCCGGTATCCGTGATTTAGAACAGGCAGCGGAACATTTAGCAGCCAATGCCCTTTATCAGATCGAAGTAGACCATGTGCCATCCGTAACCTTTGATGCTGAAAATGTGAAGAAGCTGTTCGCGTAAAGGAAAGGAAATCCAATGAAAAAATCTTTAAAAAGCAGAATTGAAAAAGAGTTTGAAGAGGGTAGATTAGAACAGATAGCAGATGATTTGCAGGAATACAGAAAAGAATGTCCGTATGACAGGGATTTATGGTTTTATGAGTGCATTGAGGCAATGAGTATAGGTGATTTGGAACTGGCACAGCAGATTATAGAAAAATGTCTGCGTAACTTCCCTACAAGTTATGAAGCATATTATTATCAGGCTTGTATTTATCAGGAAAAGGGAGAAATATTAGATGCCTTGAAGAATTATATGATAACGGATTTTCTTTGTAATTATTTTAAACTGGAAAAAACCGAAATATATAGGGATACAGAGGAACAGATTAAAATCTTGCAGCCGCAGTTTGAAACAAGCGTACAGAACACAATTGAAGATGGAAATAATTCGGAACAGATGGGGAAAATGCTTTCTTTTATTGACCGTTCTACATGCTATTTTGGAAAATATGTGACTGCCCCACGAAATATTAAAGATAATATTATTGGAAAAGAATATTGGGTTGAAGATGATGAACAGCGTTATATAGGAATATATAGGGCACCTATACAACTATATATTGGAGAAGAAAATTTAAGTTTAGTTCGGACACAGGCGGAATTCTTGAAATATAGTAAATGTGGAACATATACTAAAATTGCAGGAAGCACGGAAGAGTATTTACAACCGATTGCAAGTACTGAAAAAAATAATATTCATTTTGTTAAGGAAGATGGTAAAGAGTACAGCATTCCGCAATATGATGCAAGACATTTTAATTATTATAGAGTAAAAAAAGATACTTTAATAAAGTCTAAAAAAATGCTTATTATGGTTATCCTATACCATTAGGACATAATCCAAAGAGAAGAAAACTAGTTTTAAGTTTTTTTGTGGATGGATTGGCACAGGAAGTGCCTATACCATTAGGACATAATCCAAAGAGAAGAAAACTAGTTTTAAGTTTTTTTGTGGATGGATTGGCACAGGAAGTGATTAATGGTCCTGATTTTGAAAAATTAATGCCCAATACTTATCGATTTTTAAAAAAGGTACAATATGTACAAATGCATTTAGTTGTTCAGAATGGACTTTCCCAAGCCTGGCAACTTATGAAAGTGGATTGAATACATTGCACCATATGATGTTTCATGGGGAAATAGATGGTGAATTGCCAAAAACAGTTCCGACTTTATCACAATATATGAAAAAAGCAGGCTATTATACCTGCAAACTGGATGGTGACTGGAGATGCATCTATTCCTATGGCTTTGCAAGAGGTGTAGACCAGTATGTTTACCACATACAGGCAATGGGTGCAAGGGCAGAACAGGAAATCATGAATGTGATAGAGCATTTAGAAACATTTAAAGAAACAGACCAGTATCTGTGGATGACAGTAGGAGATTTGCATGATGTGGCAGATGGCTGGGATTTATCTTTGGCAGTCCAGAAAAATCTGACATTGGAGGAACGTTCATTAGATGATAAAGGTCTTACATCAGTAAAACAGAAGTATAGTCCGAAAAAGAGTATGATGTATAAGAAAACGATACAGTATTTTGATATGCTGTTTGGATTTTTATATTCATACATTCAAAACAATTATAAAGAAAATGAAATGGTAATCAGTCTTTTTGCCGATCATGGACAGGGTTATCTTGCATCACCGGATAAAAATTTTCTCTCAAAGGAAAGAACGAAAGTGGCATTTATGTTTCGGGGCGACGGGGTGAAAGAACAGATAACAGATGAAATGATTTCTACAGCGGATTATGTTCCAATCATGTGTAAACTTGCTGGAATTGAAATGAGTGATGCAAAAATTGATGGGCGATTACCCAAAGCGTTTGGAGGAAAAGAAAGAAAATATACAATTACAGAATCACTGCATCCGGGAGATGTATATACTGCAGTAGCAAATACAAAAGAATATGAGATATATTTTGTGAATTCTGAGGCTACAGATAATGAGGGCAGATTCCATTTGAGAGATTATAAAGTATATGGATTATACCGGGATGGGGAAAAAGTGGAAGATGAAGCTATATTAAGAGAATATGAAAATATTTTTATAGAAAGAATACGGGAACATATTATTTATGAATAGATAACAAGGAGAAATAGCATGCAGGCAATGATTTTGGCAGCAGGAATGGGAAAAAGGTTAAAACATTTAACTGAAAATAATACCAAGTGCATGGTAAAAGTAAATGGAGTTCCATGATTGAACGTGCATTAAAAATATTGGATAAGAAACAATTTTCCCGGATAGTGATTGTTGTTGGTTATGAAGGTCAAAAGCTGATTGATTTTATTGCAGAATTAGAAATTGATACTTCTATAGAGTATGTTTGGAATACAGATTATGAAAAGACAAATAATATATATTCATTGTCTCTGGCAAAAAAATATTTGTGCCAGGAAGATACCATATTGCTGGAATCAGATCTTGTTTTTGAAGAAAAAGTCATAGATATGTTACTTGAGGATGAAAGACAATCATTAGCTTTAGTGGATAAATTTGAAAGCTGGATGGATGGAAGCTGTATGGTAATAGATGCAGATGACAGAATTTTGGACTTTATTCCCGGAAAATATTTCGATTTTGCCGAAAAGGAGAAGTATTACAAGACGGTAAATATTTATAAATTAAGCGCTGGATTTTCAGAGAACGTATATGTGCCTTTTTTGGAAGCGTACGAGAAAGCAATGGGAGAAAATGAATATTATGAATCGGTAATTAAATTAATTGCAATGCTGGATACAAATGAAATTCGCGTCAAGAGACTGACCGGGCAGAAGTGGTATGAAATAGATGATATGCAGGATTTAGATATCGCAGAATCCATGTTTGAGACAGATGCCAGAGCACGTTACAGAAAATTAATGTACCGATATGGAGGATTTTGGAGATATCCTCATTTGATAGATTACTGTTATCTTGTAAATCCGTATTTTCCACCCCAAAGAATGAAAATAGAATTGATATCTAGTTTTGAAAAATTACTTACACAGTATCCGTCTGGACAAGAAGTAGATTCCATTATAGCAGCAAATGTATTTGGCGTAAAAAATGAATATATTGTGTTGGGAAATGGAGCAGCAGAATTAATAAAAGCTTTGCTGGATATCCTGCATGGAAAAATGGGGATAATCATGCCAACGTTTCAGGAATATGCAAATAGATATAGTGGCGAAAAAGTGATTTATTACCCGGAAAATAAAGATTTCCATTATGGCGCAGAAGAACTGATGGAGTTTTTTGAAGATAAGGAAATAAGTATTTTGGTATTGATTAATCCGGATAATCCATCGGGCAATTATATTCCGGTAAAAGAAATGATAAAAATTATAAGGTGGTCAGAAAAGAAAAATATAAAGGTGATAGTAGACGAAAGCTTCGTTGATTTTGTGGAAACAGAAGAAATATCAGAATCAGAAAATGTTACTCTTATAGAAGACAGTATTCTGGAAAAATATCCTGATTTGTATGTGATAAAAAGTATATCAAAGTCTTATGGTGTTCCGGGTATACGCTTGGGTATTCTGGCTTCGGCAGATATGAATTTACTCAATAAAGTGAGAAAAGAATTGCCAATTTGGAATATCAATTCCTATGGAGAGTTCTTTATGCAGATCATTAATAAGTATAAAAAGACTTATGCGGAGGCCTTGACTGAATTTAGAAAGGCTAGAAGTCAGATGATAGAATACCTGGCACAAATATCATATCTTCGTATTATTCCAACACAGGCAAATTATGTAATGTGTGAGGTGGTAAAGGGAACAAGTGAGGAGCTGTGTGTCCAAATGTTTGAAAAAGGATTTTTAATCAAAGATCTGACTGCAAAAGTGGCAGATGGAAAACAGTATATTCGTCTTGCAATTCGTAAATTTGAGGAAAATGAGAAATTAATTAGAAACTTAAAAATATATACTGAGGGAGAATTAGGATGAGCGGATATTTAATCAAAGATACAACAAAAGAAGAACGTGAGGCAATTGTTGCAGAATCCTTGGGAAATATTTCTGCAACCTGCGATGGATGCAGTGCCGGAATCGTGGAAATGTATCAGGCATACATTGATGGAGAGAAGGAACTCCGGGAGATTAATATGGAATTCAATGCCCGGTATGTAAGCGGCATGGAAGGACCGGAACGCCGGGGATGCCCGATGGAATAAAGGCGGTTTACATAATATAAAGGAGAAGGAAAAAATGAGCAAAGAAAAAACAGAATACAGATTTAACGTGCATGCGGCACCGGCGGTGATTAACCAGGTGATTCAGAATTATCTGGCAGCCAACCAGTATGTACAGATACCAAAGCCAAATGCCAATTATTATTTCTTTAATGACCCGTGGATGAAGGGAAAACGTTCTATAGAATATTACATTCATGGAACAGAAGTGATTGTGCTGGCATATATGGGAACTTTTGAGAAACCAAGAGGGCTGGAAGGCTTTGTGGGTGCCATTCCAAAGAAATCTTTCCGGGATGATTTAGAACCGCTGTTTGTAGAACTGCATCGCATTGATATGATGGGTATGGCACCACAGCAGGGAATGCCAATGCAGCAGGGAATGCCAATGCAGCAGGGAGCACCGATGCAGCAGGGCATGCCACCACAGCAGGGGTATATCCCGCCACAGAACAGTGCCAATCAGTTTGTGGAGAAATCCAGAAAGACAAGGGAGAACTGGACGATTGCAGGTTTTGTAATCAGCTTGGTGGGACTGCTGTTATCCTTCTTTGGTATTACATACGGAGCAATTATAATTGTGCTGGAATTCTGGTGTGGATTCCAGGGCTTACAGACGAAGAAAAAAGGACTTGCAATTGCAACCATTGTGCTGGCGGGAATCAGTGTACTGCTTTTAATTCTGTCAATCGTGTATACTGCAAGCCATCCGGTGAGAAGTTACAGATACTATTAAAAGGAAACGTAAAATAAAAGAAGAGAGGTGACGGAGATGAAAATAGCTGTATTACACGGAGCAATTATTAATGCCGGCGATTTTTTGATAAAGAACCGGGCAATTTCATTACTGAAATATTTTTATCCAGACAGTGAAATCGTGGAATATTATCGAAATCAGAGTCTGGAAGAAAAACTTCCAGAAATAAATGCCTGCGATATTTTAGTGTTTGCCGGTGGACCTGGATATTGTAATGGATTTTATCCAAGGATGGCACCAGTTACAGATGATTTAAATAAAATTAAAATCCCAGTTATGCTCCTTGGCATGGGATGGTGGGAACACAATTCAGATGTGGTCAGCCAGTATAGTTATCAATTTGAAGAACCTATGATGGCACTGTTTCAGAAAGCAACGGAAAAAGGTCTGAAGATGGGATGCAGGGATATTGCAACCGTGAATGTATTGCGCAACAATGGTTACGATAATATAGTGATGACAGGTTGTCCGGCATGGTATGATTTGGAACATATTGGAATTGCACGTTATACCGGAAAGGGATTGACAGCCTGCCGGAAAATCTGTATTTCGGATTGCGGAAACATGGCGAATTGGGGTCTGGCAGTAGAATTGACCCAGTTTGTTAGAAGATTCTTTGGAAACTGTGAAATATATTTTGTCTGTCATAGAGGCTTCCCGGATGCAAGACTTGGAATAGATCCGATTATGAAGGAACTGAATGTGCATTTTATGGATATATCAGGCAGTGATGAAGAATTTAAAGTATATGATGACTGCGATTTACATATCGGATTTCGTGTACATGCTCATATCTATAACCTTTCCAGAAGAAACCTCTCCATATTACTGGAAGAAGATGCAAGAGGAAGCAGTCTTAATGCAACATTGGGACTGCCTGAGATTAAGACAAAGTATCTTCAGGTAGAAAATGGAGCATTACAGTACCATATCAATGACAAGATAATTTACCAGGTGGAGGATGCGCTTCTTAATCTTGCAGAGAATCATTATTGCAGCATGGAAAATGCATATCGCATGATGAATCAGTATTTTGAAAATATGAAACGTCACATTTTATCCATTAAGGATATTATATAAGAATGAAAATAAAAGAGATAACCCCGGTGTCAGTGATGCCGGGGCTATTTTACGCAAGAAGTTGCTGCAGGCAGGCACTACAGACCGGTAACAGGAGGAAAAACCAACGGAAAAAATATTTTCTTAAAATTGCACTAAGTTTTCCAAAGAAACGTCCGATAAATAGATTAGACAGCAGAAATGCGAATCATTTCAAGGAAGAAAGGAGATGCCGTTATGCGTATAGAAGCTTATAACCAGATCGCATCCATATATAAAACAAGTAAGACTGGTAAAGTACAGCAGCCATATGGTGTAAGCACAGGCAGAGATGAAGTGCAGATTTCCCGGTTGGGAAGAGATTACCAGATCGCAAAACAGGCAGTCGCAGAAGCTTCGGATATCAGGGAAGATAAAGTAGCAGAACTGAAAACAAGTGTCCAGTCAGGAAAATATGATGTGGATTCCGGAGATTTTGCAAGTATGTTACTGGCAAAATATAACGAAATGAAGAAGTAAGAAGTGAGGATAAGCCGTGGCTAGTTTGATGGAGGATTTGGCAGATGTACTTCTGCAGGAAGATAAACAATATCAGGAGTTGATTGTTCTTTCAAAAGAGAAGACAGATGTACTGGTTGCCGGAAATGTAAAGAGATTGGAAGAAATTACTGCAATGGAGCAGGAAATGACAGATGTGCTTCATGGATATGAAGTGCGCCGCAGAACCATCTTACAGGATATGGCAGATGTACTGGGTAAATCAAAGGATGATTTTACCATTGAGACCATGATACAGATACTGGAATCACAGCCAAAAGAACAAAGCCGCCTTATTTCACTTCGGGATAAACTTCACAGGACGTTAAAGGAAATGGCACAGCTAAACACACAGAATCAGGCACTGATCAAACAGTCCTTAGAGATGGTGGAGTTTGACCTGACCTTGTTTAAGAGCCTGCGGCAGGCACCGGAAACGGCAAATTATAACAAATCTGCATACAATACCGGAGATTTGTTAGGAAGCAGCGCTTTTGACACGAAACAGTAGGCAGGAGGAAAAGTACCATGGCAAATGGAATGGGAAGTTTATATATTGGTTCTTCTGGACTTCGGACAAGCCAGAATGCCTTGAATACGACAGCAAATAACCTTGCGAATGTTGACACAACCGGATATGTGCGCCAGCAGGTCATTCAGGCGGACCGCCATTACAATACATTTGATAAAAATGCAGCAATCAGTAATCAGCAGTCCGGACTTGGTGTAAGTATTGCAGATGTCATTCATTCAAGAGATATATTTTTAGATAAATCATATCGTACAGAGACTGGAAGACAGTCTTTTTATTCCGCATGCTACTCTGCAACCAATGAAATTTATACTTATTTTCAGGAGTTGGAGGGAGAAGCATTCCAGGATAGTATCTCGTCTTTATATACTGCATTTGAAGAGTTCTCCAAAGATCCGTCTGATTCGGTAAACCAGAACCTTGTAATGCAGAAATCGAGTCTGTTTATCAGCCGGGCGAAAGCCGTTTACACAAGTTTACAGAACTATCAGAATAATTTAAATACAAAAATTTCCAAAGATATTGACCGGATTAATGAACTGGGAAAGAAAATCTATGATTTAAACGAAAACATTGTAAAAATCGAGGCTGGTGGAGTCGAGACTGCAATGGAATTAAGAGACCAGCGGGATAACGCACTGGACGAACTGGCAGGTCTGGTTCATATCGACTATGATGAGAAATACGATGGAACTGTATTTGTTTCAATAGAAGGTGTTGATTTCGTAAATCGTGCCCAGGTATATGAGATGGGAAAAAGCGTAGATGACGAGACCGGTTATATTACACCATACTGGCCGCAGATGTCAGATACGAATCGTGGACAGACAGCCAATGTATTTAACTTTAATGTAGATATTTCATCTGCTTATAACACTGACATCGGAGAATTGAAGGCACTGGTAATGCAGCGTGGAAATTATGTGGCAGATTACCGTGATATAGAAGGAAAATCCCGTCAGGAATATAATGATGGTGCAGGAATGTCTGTAATGCTTTCTACAGAAGCAGAATTAGACCAGCTGGTACATAAACTGGTTACAGCAATCAATGATATCTTCTGTCCGAATGTAAAATATGCCGGCACAGATTTAACCGGAACAACAGCAGATGGAAATGCGTTTACCATTACACAGGGAATGAAAGTTTTAGATACAGATAACTGCGCAGTAGGAAGTGATGGAAAGCTTCCGCCACAGGAGTTGTTTTCCAGGGTAGGAACGGATCGCTATACAGAGGTGAATGTAACGGATGCGGCTGGAAATACCAGGACATACTATGTATACAATGAGGAAAGTGCAACAGATATTTCTAAAATGTATACCTTGTCCAGCCTTAAGGTAAATGATGAAATTATCAGCCAGCCATCTTACATCCCGCATCTGACACAGGATAGTAATAATAAACAGGTAGCGCAGCAGCTTGGTACCGCATTTACAGAGATGTGGAAGAAGAGTGAGATTTCTTTGAATCCGAATGCTACCAGTAAATGTACCTTTATGGAATATTATGCACAGATGATTGGTGAAACAGGAACAGCAGGTTCTGTTTACAATACCATGTCAGAGACACTGAATAACACGGTAAATACCGTTGATAATAAGCGTCAGCAGGTAATCGGAGTTTCTTCTGACGAGGAACTGACCAGTATGATTCAGTTCCAGAATGCTTACAATGCAGCCAGCCGCTTTATGAATGTGGTAAGTGACATGATAGAGACATTAATTAACGGATTGTAATATAGAAGAGGTGGGAATATGCCGTCACAATTTTTTGGATTAAATATAGCAGCATCTGCATTAAATGCATTTCAGGCATCTGTAAATACTGCTGCCAATAACGTATCCAATGTACAGACCAAGGGTTACAGTAAACAGGTAACGAATAAAGAAGCCGGTGAAGGAATGCGTGTCAATGCAAAATACGGAACCACCGGAACCGGAGTAAATGCGGTTTCTGTCACACAGCTCCGGGACAGCTATTATGACACGAAATACTGGAATAATAATGGAAACCTTGGATTGTATCAGAAACGTCTTTACTATATGGAACAGATTCAGACATATTTTACAGATGATGATACGGAAAAGGGTTTTTCCACATTGTTAAAAACCATGTTTAACAATCTGGATACCACACAGCATACGAACTTTGATGAGAATGTAAGAAAGCAGTTTATCGGAAGCGCCCAGAGTCTTGCTACCTATTTTAACGGAGTTGCTACGAACCTTCAGGAATTACAGGGAACCTTAAACAATGAGATTAAGTCTACTGTAGATAATGTAAACTCCATTGCAGAGAAAATTGCATTGATTAATAAGCAGATTAATCAGGTGGAAATCAATGGTGGACATGCCAATGAGCTGAGAGATAAGAGAGCACTTTTGGTGGATGAACTTTCCGCAATTGTTCCAGTTGAAATATCAGAAGTGCCGATTACCAACAGTAACTATCCGGATATGGATCTTGGAATTAATAAATACACCGTGAAAATCAATGGACAGACCATGGTGGACGGATACGATTACCGTACCCTTTCTTATGAAGCGAGAGAGCAGAAGATTAACCAGACTGATATTGATGGATTATACGACCTGACCTGGTCAGATACCGGAGTAAAATTCAATGCAGCCAGTGCATCCATGGGTGGAAGCTTAAGAGCTTTGTTTGAAATGAGGGATGGAAATAATGCAGAGAACTTTACCGGTAAAATAGGAACAGAAGCCGGAAGTATCCAGAATACTGTGGTAGATGGAAGAACTGTAACACAGATTACCGTAAAGAATCCATCTATGACGGATGTAGAGAAATTATCCATTGCAGAACAGGGAATCATAACCGTATTAAACAATGATTACCTTTATTCCGATTTTACCATGAATGCAGATGGAAGTTATACTTTTACATTAAAACAGGAGTTAAATGCATCCCAGAGAAGCAAGTTCTTAGGAGAAAGTGTCAGCATTGGAAAGAGTGTGGATGCCATGGGAATCCCGTACTATATGTCCCAGATGAACCAGTTCTTAAGGAGCTTTACCAAAGCATTTAATGATATTGAACGTGGAGACGCAGCTGATCCGGCAGTAGATTTAAATGGAAAAGAAATGGGAAGCTTCTTTGTAGGAAAGAGAGCTTTAGGCGGAGAATATGATTTTACAGATACACAGATATCCTCCGGTTCCAATACCTATTATCAGCTGACAGCATTAAACTTTGCTGTAAATTCAGAGTCCATAACAGACCCGGGAAGATTTGCAGCAGTAACCAGGTCAGAGTACACCGATGGTGTGGATAAATATACATTGTTGGATAGCTTGAAGAAATTAGAGAGTGATACCAAGCTTTACCGTGGAACGGGGGCAGATGATTTCTTACAGTGTCTGCTTTCGGATATTTCTGTAGATACAGAAGAAGCGGAGCTTTTCAGCAAGAATTATTCCAATATAGAGTCGACTATCGATATGCAGAGACAGTCGGTATCCGGTGTAGATGAAGATGAAGAAGCACTGGACTTAGTAAAATTCCAGAATGCATACAATCTGGCATCCAAGATGGTTTCTGTTATGGCAGAGATGTATGACAGATTAATCTTAGAGACCGGAGTATAAGGAGGTTTGTTAGAATGAGAGTAACCAATAACATGATCATGAGCAATACCAAAATAAATATCAATGGAAACAAGACCAATGTGAATACATTGAATAATCAGATGACATCACAGAAGAAAATCAGCAGGCCATCCGATGACCCGGTTATTGCTATCCGTGCACTTCGGCTGCGCAGCAGTTTAAGCCAGATTAATCAGTATTATGAAAAAAATATTCCTGATGCAGAGGCATGGTTAGATGTTACCGAAACCTCTCTTACTAACATGAAAAAGCTGCTGACTACCATTCACACCCAGTGTGATGCAGGAGCCAATGGAACGCTGACGGAAGAAAACCGTAAGACTATTTTAAAACAGTTACAGTCCTTAAGTGACCAGATTTATTCTGAAGGTGATGCAGATTATGCGGGAAGAACGGTATTTACCGGTTATAAGACGAATTCAACCTTGACATTCCAGGCAGACAGCAAAGAGGCTTATAATATCAGCGAGTATTTATCCGCAGATAAAATCGAAGAATATAATTATTCCTATGGAAATGTTAAGACCCCGACAGCTGCAGACATAGCTGCAAAGACAGCACCGGGTACACCGGAGAATACTACACTGCACAGATTGCGCCTTTCCTATGATAATATTACCGATATTACTGGTGGAAAAATCAGTTACAGTTATAAAGACACAGCAACCGGACAGATGACCACGAAAGAGCTGAATGTTACCACTGTTACCACCAGTGATTTAGAAGCGTCTTCTTATGCAATAGCAGATAATGACATCGTATTTAATAAAGACACCGGTGAATTCCTGATGGGAAAAACGCTGGCATCAAATCTGAAATCATTCGGAGCAACGGTTTCTGTAAATTATGATAAGACCGGATTTTCCAAAGGAGAATTACGACCGGAGAATTATTTTGACTGTACCAATAATACAGATGCAGCTAATCCAATCCAATATACTAATTTTGAAAACGGAAAGAGAGTCCGGCAGGATATTGAATATACCATTGCATCGAATCAGACACTGGTGGTAAATACACAGGCAAGCACAGTGTTCAATTCTGATATCGCAAGAGATTTAGATAATCTTACTTCCATTGTGCAGTCAGCGATTGACGCACATAGTGTAGTGGATAACATTAAGGAAATGAAAGGCTTAAGCCAGTATTCCTCAAAGGACGACCAGGAATATTTAGAAAGCTGTCTGGCTGCTGCCCAGAAACAGGCAGATTATGCAGACCATCAGCTGCAGACAGTATTTAACAGGGGATTGACGAAATTCGAAGGCTATATGTCAGATGTAAACCTTGCAATCACGGATGTGGGAAGCAAGGGACAGCAGCTTGATATTACAAAGAACCGCATGTCTAATCAGCAGCAGACGGTAGAGGCGTTAAAATCAGACAATGAGGATAAGGATTTATCAGAGATTATCATTGACTATACTTCTTCCTATACTGCATATCAGGCATCTTTACAGGCGGCCGCTAAATTAGAAAGACAGACTTTACTGGATTATCTGTAAGAAAGGAGAAACTGGCATGAAAGCAGCAACAAGATTGTTTGGGGAAATAGAAATTGACGAAAGCAAAATCATAACATTTGAGGACGGAATCATTGGATTTCCGGATATGAAGAAGTTTACCTTAATCTTCGATGAAGAAAAAGAGGGCAGACCATCCATTTCCTGGTTACAGTCCATGGACGAGCCAGAGATAGCATTTCCGGTAATGGATCCGCTGTTCGTTTGTGAAACATATAATCCAAGTGTGGAAGAGGAATTGTTAAAGAACCTTGGAACCATAAAAGAGGATAACCTTTATGTACTGGTAACAGTTACCGTGCCGCAGAATATCAAAGAACTTGCAGTGAACTTAAAAGCACCGATTGTAATTAATACAGACACAAGAAAAGCGAGTCAGATAATCGTAGAGGATGACCTGCCGGTAAGATACAGAATTTATGAAATTTTAGAAGAAGCAAAGAAGAAGGCAGGTGAATAAGATGCTGGCATTAACAAGAAAAAAGGGAGAATCCCTTGTTGTCAATAACAATATTGAGATAACAGTACTGGAAATCAGAGGAGACCAGATTAAAATCGGCATCTCAGCACCGAAGAATGTGCCGGTATACCGGAAAGAAGTATATTTACAGATTCAGAAAGAAAATGAAGCTTCTCTTAAAGCCGATGGGTTAGAAGCTTTGAAAAATTTACTGTAACCGCTAAATAAATTTATGGGTTCTACCGATATAAAAGTTAGAACAATGGTAAACGGAAATGACAAGAAGCACATGGAGGTGTAAGCAATGTCAATTGAATCAATCAGAAACAGTGGATCGGTGTATCAGGGAAGTTCTCCGGTTCAGGGAACAATAAGAGAAAGTTCCGCAGTAACAACAGAAGGATTACAGACAAGTGCAGATGAAATGCAGCAGGAAAATGCCAGTGTATTAGAAAATGCAGCAGCACAGGGTCAGAATCCAGCAGAAGAAGAAAAAGCAACTGCCTCTTCCTCGGAACAGGTTAAGAAGGCGGTGGAGAGCATCAATCGCAGCCAAGCTCATACAGAAGCAATCTTTGGCATCCATGAAGGAACCAATCGTGTTACCATTAAGATTGTGGATAAAGAGAGCAAGAAAGTGATTAAAGAATATCCGCCGGAGAAGACACTTGACATGATACAGAAGCTCTGGGAGATGGCAGGGCTGATGGTAGACGAGAAGAGATAGGAGGTACTTAAGATGGCAATTCGAGTATCAGGATTAGCGTCAGGAATGGATACCGAGTCGATTGTTACACAGCTCGTATCTGCATATAATGTAAAGAAAAATACATATGTAAAAGCACAGACCAAGCTTTCCTGGAAGCAGGATGCATGGAAGACATTAAATAAAAAGGTAAAGAGTCTTTACAGTAACATGACAAGCTTAAAGTACAGTTCTGCGTATAAGACCAAGATGGCGTCGGTGTCGGATACTACTAAGGCAAGTGTCAGTGCAGAGGGTACTGCTGTAAACGGAAGCTACAGCTTAAAGATTAATCAGGTGGCAAAGTCCGGTTATCTTACCGGCGGCCAGTTAGCAGCTTCTACAACCAGAGCAACCAAGCTTAGCGAGTTATTGGGTGATGACAGCTTTGCCGGTGGAAAGATTGAAGTGACATCTGCCGGAAAGACCAGCACTATTGAAGTGACAGCAGATACAACCGTAAGTAATTTTGTATCTAAATTAAATAAGGCAGGAGTAAAGGCTTCTTATGATGCTACCAACCAGAGAATTTATGTGGCAGCATCCGGCACGGGAGCAGCCAATGATTTCAGTCTGTCAGGAGTAGATGCCAATGGAAGTACAGCATTAAAGGCACTGGGCTTGAGGGTAGCTTCCAAGAGCAATACAGAGAATTATAAGTCATGGGCAGCGTATGATGGACAGGATATAGCGCAGATTCTTGCGGATCTGCAGAATTCCAAGGATGCAATCTCAGCAGCCAATAACAGCATTACACAGTCGCGCTCTAAGATTTCCGGTTATACAACAAAGGTAAATTATGCATCTTCCTATGAGACCATGATGAATGCATATAAGGACTTGATAATGCAGGAGAAATCCGTGATTTGGATGAACTGGCAGCTATGTCCAAAGCTGATTTATCCAAAACATATGAATTGGATGATGATGGAAACTTTAAAAGAGATTCAGAAGGAAAGCTGATTGTAGCAGACGATACAGTCGCAGATGATAAAAAAGCAACCGGTACAGACCGCCTGAATGCCCTTGCAGCCAAAGCAGGTCTTGTTGAGAAGAAGGATGAAAATGCCGGAGAAGATGTAAAACAGGTTACCATTGCAGAATTTGCGGCGGCAAAGGCAGCAGTAGACAAGTATGATGCCCAGGCAGCTGATGACACCCTGACAGCTGATGAAAAAGCGGATATGAATGATTTCATTACCAGTGTACAGCATGCTTATAAGGGGGCAGCAGATTCAGAATATGCATCCATAGAAGAACTTACCAATGCATACAATGATAAGATTACGAAAGAGCAGGACAGTATTACTGCCCAGAATCAGATTATCAGTGACAATAAGGCTGTTCTTGAAAAATATGCCCTGTTAGATAACGGGGAAGATCAGGCGGCATTGGAGGCACGTATTTCCTATGCGGTAGAACAGCTTGCCAATGCAGCTGACAAGACACAGTACAATACGGATGCAACCCGCGTAGATGGCCAGGATGCAGAGATTTATGTAAATAATGCAAAATATACGTCATCCTCTAACTCCTTCAGTATTAACGGACTGAAGATTGAGGCGCTGGCTTCAACAGAGGGCAGTGAGATTAATGTGACGGTAAAGAATGACGTAGACGGTGTATACAAGAAAATAAAAGATTTCTTAAAAGAATATAATTCCCTGATTAATGAGATGACTTCTCTTTATAACGCAGATTCTGCCAAAGGATATGAGCCGTTGACAACGGAAGAAAAAGATGCCATGACAGATTCTGAAGTAGAGGAATGGGAGAAGAAGGTAAAGAGTGCATTGCTTCGTCGTGATGATACATTAGGAACTCTTTTGAATTCCATGACCAATGCGATGTATAAGGGATATACTGTAAATGGTAAGAGTTACAGCCTTTCCAGCTTTGGTATTTCAACCCTGGGATATCTCAATGCAGATGAGAATGAGGAAAATGCTTATCATATTGACGGTGATGCAGATGATTCTGCAGTTTCCTCTAAGACCAATAAGCTCAAACAGATGATAGAGGAAGACCCAGATACAGTTACGGCATTCATGCAGCAGCTTGTTACTGGTGTATACAATGAAATTGATACCAAGATGCGTTCTAATTCTCTGAGCAGTGCAATGACTGTTTATAATGATAAGCAGATGGCAAAAGAGTATAGCAATTATACTACCACCATTAAGAAGTGGGAAGATAAGATTACTTCGATGGAAGATTCTTATTATAAGAAATTTGCAGCAATGGAAACTGCACTGGCAAAATTACAGCAGTCTACATCCTCACTGTCAGGTCTCTTAGGTTCATAAGAGCCGATAAATGTCAGTCACAGGCATAGACCTGTGATAATGTGAAAATACATGGAGGTAACACGATGACAATGAACAATGGATATGCAGCATATCAGAACAGTAAGATTATGACTGCTTCTCCGGCAGAATTGACACTGATGCTTTATGAAGGCGCCATCAAATTCTGTAATATTGCAATCATGGGAATTGAGGAGAATAATATCCAGAAAGCCCATACAAATATTGTAAAAGTAGAAAATATCATAGAAGAGTTTCAGGCAACCTTAAATCATAAGTATCCGGTTGCAAAGGACTTTGAAAATGTGTATAGGTACTTACAGGAACGCCTGGTTGAAGCAAACATGAAAAAAGATAAAGAAATCTTAGAGGAAGTACTGGCACACCTTCGCACCATGCGTGATACTTGGAAAGAGGTAATGAAGCTTGCACACAGCAAATAACAGCTATATTGAAATCTTAAAACAGAGCCTTACGAAAAAAATAGAACTGCTGGATACAATTATGGCATTAAATGTATTGCAGAAAGATATGCTGGAAAATCCGGATTTAGATCCGGATGAACTGGAAGAAAATCTGAACCGTAAGGCAGATCTGGTAGAGCAGTTATCAAAGTTAGATGACGGATTCAGTCAGATTTATGACCGGGTCCGAGCTGATTTGACAGAGAACCGTGGGGCATATTCGGAAGACATTGCTCAGATGAAGCGGGATATTACCGCAATCATGGACAAGAGCACTGCAATCCAGAGCCAGGAAAAACGCAATCAGGTATTGATGCAGCAGAAATTTACTTCCGTGAAGAAACAGATTAAGGAAGTAAAGAAATCCAGACAGGCGGTGAATTCCTATTACAGAAATATGATGAAAATGGGAACTCCGGGTTCCACATTTCTGGATGATAAGAAGTAGACTGGAAAAATTTAAAAAAATTTTCCATTTACTATAAAGTATCGAGACGACCGTCCGATATATATAACAAGTAAACAAGATATTGTTACTTAGCAGATGGATTTGAGGAGCGTACGGCCGATAAGATATCTGCAACAAAAAACAAGTAGTCGCAAGGAAGCGACGTTAAATTCAAGGAGGAATTAATTATGGTAGTACAGCACAATTTACAGGCAGCAAACACAAACAGACAGTTAGGTATCACAACAAGCGCACAGGCAAAATCAACTGAAAAATTATCTTCTGGTTACAAAATCAACCGTGCAGCAGATGACGCAGCAGGACTTTCCATTTCTGAGAAAATGAGAAGCCAGATCCGTGGTCTTAACAAAGCTTCTTCAAACGCACAGGATGGTGTATCTTTAGTACAGACCGCTGAGGGTGCATTAAATGAAACACATTCTATCTTACAGCGTATGAACGAACTTGCTACACAGGCAGCTAACGGAACTAACACAACTGTTGATAGAAGTGCTATCAAAGCTGAGTTGGATCAGTTAACATCTGAAATCGACCGTATCCAGTCTACCACACAGTTCAACACAATGAACCTGTTAGATGGTACTTTCTCTGGAACAACAAACAAGATGAAATTACAGGTAGGTGCCCTTTCCGGACAGTCTATCGACTTCTCAATTGCTAATATGTGCGCATCAAAGATTGGTCTTAAGGCTGCTTTAAGTGTAAGTACATTTACAAAAGCTGGTTCTTACATGAAATCAGTTCAGGATGCAATCGAAGTTGTTTCTAAACAGCGTTCAGCAATGGGTGCTATCCAGAACCGTCTGGAGCATACAATTGCCAACCTGGATACCACATCTGAGAATACTCAGTCAGCAGAATCCCGTATCCGTGATACAGATATGGCTTCTGAAATGGTTACATACAGCAAGAATAACATCCTTGCTCAGGCAGGTCAGTCTATGTTAGCACAGGCTAATCAGTCTACTCAGGGTGTATTATCCTTACTTCAGTAATCATAAGTACTCAACCATAAAAGTAAAGCTGACCCGAAAGGGTCGGCTTATTTTTTACTTTACAGGAAATTGCTTTCCTGTAAAGTAAAAAAACGCTCTGCGAGGATGCGCACTGCGGCGTATAAGCTAGATGGCGCAGGCGCGAGAATGTGCTAAGGCACATTCTTTGTTACACGGGTAGTGATAATTATTTTCTTAGTGACGAAAAGATTAGTATCATGTAGAATAGAAGAAAAGAGATAAGACGAGGTACTCTAAAGTGGAAGCAGGAAAGTATAGTCAATTACAAGAGGAAATGAAAGCAGTAATCCGGAAGCTGTATCAGAACCAGCAGGAGGAAACTTATCCATGGATTGGTGCACATATTCAGGAGATAAAGGATAGCCTGTTAGAACAAATTACATATTATACAGAAAAAGGTGAAACCGACGTAGCAATACAGGAACAGGCAGTTACTATATTGGAACATTTGATTCATGCATATCAGAATCATCAGATCATGGAACTGGCAGATTGCCTGAACTATGAATATGGCAGATATATGGGATGGGAGATATAATATGACGATATACGAAAAGAATATGCAGGCAATCCGGGAACACCATGTAAGACTTCATGAATATCTGGAAACGGCACAGCCGGAGCAATCAGTAGAGATACGCTATGAAGCAGCGGAAGATGAAATGCTTTATCCGATTGTGACAAAGGGCGGATTGGAATACCGGTTAAATAGTAAATATAATCCAAAGGAAGCATCCATGCAGTATGTCAGCCAGTTTGAAAAAGAAGGCTCCTACAGTGTGTTCTTTCTTTTGGGATTTGGAGACGGAAGAAGTATAGAAGCATTGGCGCAGACGCTGGATGAGACCATGACACTTATTGTATATGAACCATCCGTTGCTATTTTCCAAAAAACATTAGAGACCTTTGATTATACTGAACTTTTAAAGAAGAAAAATGTGTATTTGATTGTAGAGTCAGAGAACATGCTGCAGGATTATTTAGAATCCGGTATCAGCTTCAACAATATCCGGATGCTGCGTCTTGGTATTCTTCCGAATTATGATTCCATTTATCCGAAGGAATGTAAACATATGTTAGAGACTATGATATATTTCATGAATAAGACGAAAACATATCGGAATACCATCTATAATTTCCGGGATGAGTTTGCGGCACATGCTCTCAGTAATATGTATGATTATCTCTGGCAGACAGATACCCATTATCTGAAAGAATGTCTTGCGGAGGAGGACTTGAGCGATGTACCGGCAATTATTGTGGCGGCAGGACCATCCTTAAATAAAAATGTGCAGGAACTGAAGCGGGCGAAAGGAAAAGCATTGATTCTTGTGGTGGATGCAGCACTCCGGGCAGTAGTAAATGCCGGAATTACACCAGATTTGGGAATGACGGTAGACGCAAGAGTTGCAGACCGCTTTTTTGAAGGAATTGATATCAGCACATTTCCGTTTGTATTTGAGGCAATATCCAGAGAAGAAATCGTAAAGAGACATACCGGCAAACATTTCTATGATGAATTTCCGTGTAATATGTTTGCAAAGGCTGTAATAGAAAGAAAAGGCTATGTCTTGGATGATATTTTAACCGGAGGTTCTATTTCTACCAGCGCATTTTCGCTGGTAAAGGCACTGGGTTTTAAGAAAATTGTATTTATCGGCCAGGACCTTGCTTTTACCGGAGGACAGAGCTATAACAGCGGTCTGAAAATGGATGAAAAAGAGAATGAGCAGCATCAGAAGAAACGTGTCATTGTGCAGGTAAAGGGCAATGATGGAACCATGCTGGATACAGACTATCAGATGGATATGTACCGGAAATGGATTGAAAATGAAATTTTAAAATTGCCGGAGGATATTACGGTAATCAATGCAACAGAGGGCGGTGCAAAAATAGAAGGCGCAAAAGTGATGACATTAAAAGAAGTCATTGATTCCTGCACGAAAGAAATTGATTTCGAAAAATTATTGCAGGAAGTACCACTGGCATTTTCAGAAGAAGAACGGCAGGATATTATCCATGAGATAAAGGAAGAGCCGAAGCGTCTGGAAGAAGTAAAGGAAAATATTAAGAAAGCAAGGGAAGTTGCAGAGCAGTTAGAACAGGCATCCAAAGATGGAAATATAGAGGAGCAGAAGAAGCTGCTGACAGAATTTGGAAATCTTAATGAAGAAATCCAGAAAGAGCCGGTGCAGGATTTGTTACTATATTATAACAGTGAAATAGAATTTTCCATTGGGGATGATGTATTATCTGCAGATTTAACAATACCAGACTTATGCAATCGTGCAAAAGCCTGGTACAAAGGCTATGAATCTGCGGTAGATCGACTCATAGCAGATTTACATGAAAAATTTATTGACCGTCTATAACAGATAACATGGTTTGAATCCGGTGCTCAAAGGTGTGGGCATCTAAAATTTTACCAAGGGCGTTGGCAGCAATCTGCTGACGTTCTTTTTCGTGGGAAAGATAATAGTCGGCATAAGTTTCTGCTTCCTCATAGGAAGAATAATAAATGAAATCTTCTCCCGGAACAAAGTAATTCAGAAAATCTTCCTGATAATTGGTCAGCAGGAAACCACCGCTTCCCATAATATCGAATGCCCGCAGAGGAATGCCCTTTTGGATACTGCGCAATGTAATGTTAAGATTAATCTTTGAATGTTGGAAAACCAGAGGCATAATTTCATAATAGTCAATGGCTCCCATGTTTTCTACTTTGGGAAGCTGCGGAGTAGGATTATTGGTATAAAGCTTTACCTGATGCACTGCGGAAAGCTTTTTTAGGATTGCAGTGCGGTCTAATTCTGCCAGTTTCCTGGCAAGGAAATAGTTGGCATAAATATAGCGCGGTGTTTCGATGCCGTCTTCATTTGGCGCATATGGAACGGATTTTTGCATATCACTTAAGATGGTATCATTTAATAAACCGGGAATTAGGAATTCACCATATACCTGCTGCTGGGCGGCAATAATTGCATCGAGGTATCCCTTCGTAAAGGCAGGAAGCTTCTGATATAAGCGGTCATAAAGCAGGTGGTCTTCGTTATAAAGAGAACCGACAAAAGAAATCTCGGAAGAGATTTTATCAAGGATAGAATCTGCTGCCTGCATGGTGGAAAGTCTTTTTGCATTTGCAGCAAGCGGCAGATAGAATACCCGGTCAATGCCCCCCTGCTTTAACTCTTCGTAAATCGGATAATCGAAAAGAAAAATATAATTGGTGGGATAAGTAATCGTAAAGGAATACAAAGCCACCAGCGGACTGTCATAAACATAGGAAACATAACGGAGATTATGCCGATGAGTGCAGGTGGCAAGAATCGGATAATAGTTAAAGGAAAATACAAAGTCGTAGGAAGTATTTTCTACAGCGGCATCAAAAGCCGCATCATAGGCAGCACTTTTGCGGACATTATAATCCTCGTGCATAAATAAATCCGTTTCAATGTTACAGTTATGAAATGCTTCTAACATATCTTTTTTGGCAAAAGCCGGTGAATCAAGAAATAATATTTTCATAGAGTTCCTTTCATTAAAGAGAAATCGCAGATGATAACATTTTCTGAAGCTGCTTCTCATAAGTATAATGATTTAATACTTTTTGATAGCCGTTTGCAGCAATTTCTTTCCGTTCTTTTTCATGGGAAAGATAGTATTCGCATTTAGACAGAAGGTCATCAGGACTGGTAAAGATGTCTAAATCTTCTCCAATGGTAAAACATTCACTTAAATCATTCTGATAATTTGTCAGTAAGAAGCCACCGCATCCAAGAACATCAAAGACACGAAGGGGAATACCATTCCGGATGGATTTGCAGGTCATGTTCAGATTAATTTTGCTGTGGGCAAAGACCTGAGGCATTTCTGTTAAAGTCTTAACCCGTCCACGATTGTGGACAGGAAGAGCGTCTGCATCACTTCCGGTGTATAAGTCTACTGAAAAATGGGAGCCAAGAAGGGACAATAGGTGCTTCCGCTCATTGGCAGTTACCTTCATGCCAAGGTACTGCTGTGCAATGATATCCCGGTCAACCCGTCTGGCTTTTTCCGGCGGAATATAATAATCCGGCATACAGTCAATAAATTCTTTGACAATAGAATCCGGCAGCAATTCATTTAAAAGAAACGCACCGTAAATCTGTTCCTGTGCATCCATAATTCCATTCAGATAACCTCGAGATAAGGGGAAGGATTCTGGATGGAATCATAAGGACATTTCTCTGTATAAAGCGAGCCTACAAAGGAAATATCACTTTTGTAGGAATCGGGATTGACATCAGTAAGAACGGAATTCCAACGGTTTACATTGGTTGCCAGCGGCAGGAAAAAGGTATGAGCCGGGTTATATGGCGCAAAGTCCTGATATTGCATGGAATCAAAGAGAAAAATACGGTTCCACTCATTCGAATAGGAATCCGAATATAATTCCATGACAGGACTGTCTACCGTCCAGCAGATATAAGGAAGCTTCATGATATTACAGATTTCCGATAAAACAGGATAAAAGTTTATCGAGAAAATGCAGTCGAAGGAAGATGATAACAGTGTATCAGAAACATGCTTGATGACTGTCTGTGTGGGAATATTTTTATCGGTAATTTCAAGATTAATACAGAATACTTCATGCCCTAAATGCTTCATGGCTTCGATAATATCCGGTTCGCAAATGCTTCCATAACGGTAGAATAGTATTTTCATGATAAACTTTCCTCTTCCTTGGATATAGAGTATAATAACTATAACTATTGTAACGAAATCGAAAGAAAGAAACAAGGTTAGAATAAGGAGAAATCGTCGCAGGACGAAAAGAAAATATATGGAACAGTTTTTTATGATTTTACAAAGAGGACTGGGGCAGCTGGATGCAACAGGGGAATATGAAGAAGGAACGCTGCGGGAGTTAAAGGAAAGCTACCAGAAATTTGATGCAGCGATGCAGCAGAATATGCTGCGCGTAATAGAACAGTCATTGGCAAAGTTTCCAATAACATTGCAGATTTACATCTGGTCATCCCTGCTGGCGGTTCTTCGGGATGAAAAAATCATTCCTTATATGGGAGAATTAACGGCAGATGACTCTTTGAATTTATGGCAGAAAGTGGAATTAATGAATCAGTTGCAGCGGACAATTTTTGCCAGTGAAATGATAAAGGATGACGAGGCAGAATATAAGAGAAACAGTGACGCTTATACTGCATTGATGGATGAAATCAGACAGCGGAATAAAAAGGAATTTTCCTATCTGCCGTGGGAAAAACGGAATAAAAAAATTGTTCTGATAACAAAACAGTTTATCGGAAGACAGCATGCACCGACGGAAATAACATTGCAGATGAACCGTTATTTAAAGGAACTGGGTTACGAAGTGGTATTATATGTCGCCTATATGCCAAATCGGAATACAGCACCGTTGTGGTATAAGCAGTGTCTGTGGAATAATTTTATGAATACAGCCGGAGCATTTCAGGGCGAGATAGAAGGAGAGGAACTGAAGGGTTATAATCTGCTTTTTACACAGGAAAATTATCCGGAACAGCTTTATGATGCGGCGGAAATGATATGGCAGGAAGCACCTGAGTGGGTGCTTGAAATCGGTGATAAAACAATATTGGCAGATTTATGCCGGCAGTTTACCACCGTATTGACCAGAAGGTGTGTTAAGACAATTCCGGTAACCAATGCACCGATTATCGTACTGGCTTCGGATTATACCATGGCGGAAGAAAGACGATATCAGAGCTGGCTGAAACCGTACCAGCAGTTTGTGGAAGTAAAACATTCCATTGTGGGAAATACAGTGGTTGTGGAAAAAGAGAAGAAAGAAAATTATGGCATCCCAGAAGACAAGTTCGTAATTTTACTGGTGGGAAACCGGCTGGTGCAGGAAGTAACAGAGGATTTCCTTAAGACGATTTATACGATGCTAGAGGAAAATCCAAAAGCAGTACTGGCGGTTATTGGAAATTGCGAGGCACTGGAAAAAAGGATAGCAGAAGCATATCGGGAGCGTTTTTATTTCCTTGGATATACCGAAGAATTACAGAAAACCATGACCATAGGAGATTTGTTTTTGAACCCGCCAAGACAGGGCGGCGGTACCGGAGCCATGTATGCAATTTTACAGGAAATTCCGGTAGTGACACTGGACAACTGCGATGTGCAGGTAAATGTGGGCAAGGTATTCACCTGTGATTCTATTGAGTCGATGGTAAATCTGGTACATCAATATTGTGAAGATAAAGGATTCATGGAGAAGAAGAAGGAAGCATGCCGCAGAAAAGCAGAGGAAATTCTTGCAGTAGATGAAAAAGAAAACTATCGAAGGTTATGTGAATTTGTGGAAACTTATACGATAAGGCAGGAAAAGCAGGTACAGCATCCGGACGGGAGATAACATGGAGCATAGAACAAGAGAAGCAAAAGGGACAATTTTAATCTATAAGGGAGAACCAATCTGCTATAACATTTTAAATACATTTGCAGAGCAGCTGGGAGAAGCGTTACAGAGGCTTGGAGAAGAGGTAGAATATTTTGATGTGAAGCAGAGCGGCGAAGCTGCTCTGGCAGCTTATGCAGGAAAAACATATCAGGCGGTAATTGGCTTTCAGAGTTATCTTTTTGATATTTATCTTCCGAAGGCAGGCATTTATTTACATGACTTGATAAAGGGACCAAAAATAAATTTCCAGTTTGACCATCCAATCTGGATGAAGAATCATTATATCAGAATGCCGGAGCATTGCTATAGTGCAACCCATGACAGAAATTATGCGGCATTTATAGAAAAGTATTATCCGAGAATTGCAGGAAGTTCCATTATCTTTCCGGGAGGTTGTGAGAAGTCAGCAGGAGAGAATGGAAAACAGGAAGCAGAGCGGAATTTGAGGGGGGTGCAGGATAAAAAGGAATATCAGATATCCTTTATTGGCACCTATACGGACTATCGGAGTTATCTGCCACTGATCAGAAATAGCCAGGGAATCATTAAAAAGATAGCAGCCCATTTTCTGTTTCAGATGAAACAGCACCCGGAAGAGACTGCGGAGAAAGCATTGGAAGAATCCTTACGAAAAGATGGAATTGTACTATCGGATGAAGAATTTTTAGAAGTATTAGATGGTGTCAAGCCAATGATTTATTGCATCATGTCCTATTACCGGGAAAAAGCAGTAAAGGTAATTTTAGAAGCAGGCATTACACTGGAAGTATTTGGGGACAGTTGGAAGAAGAGCCCGTTTGGGGATTCACCATATCTTCGTATTCATGAAGCGGTGGATATGAGAGAAAGCCTTGAAGTCATGGAAAAAAGCCTTATATCTTTTAATGTGATGGCCTGGCATAAGGATGGATTTACGGAGCGGATTGCAAACAGCATGTTACAGCATAGCGTGGTGCTTACCGATGAAAGCACTTATCTGAAAGAGCAGTTTACAGATGGGAAAGATATTCTCATGTACCGGTTGAATGAACTTTATAAGATTCCGGAACTGCTTGCGGATTATCTGAAAGGGGCAGGAAGAGATAACCTGCAGATGATTGCAGAGAATGCTTATAGGAAAGCAAAGGAAAATTATACCTGGGAGCAGAGCGCAAAAAAGCTTCTTGCATTTATTGATGAAATAGATGCCCAGGAAAGAAAATGCAGTGAAAAGTGAAAATACTCTTGTGAAAATGAAGGAATGAACCGATATACATTCTATAGAAAGGCGGCACAGGATGTGCCAGGGTGAAAATATCATGGAAGATAATAGAAGAGAAGAAAAAGAAGCGTTAAAAGTATTGACGGAGTACAGCCCGAAATTATTAAAATCTATGAGAAATGTAATGGAAGAATTACATGGAAATCGTCAGCCGGATACCGATGAATATCTTTTGAGCATTATCAAAGGTATGAACTGGGAAATTCAGGTCTTAAATGGAACAATGGACTATCTCAATGAAACAGAGCAGCTTATTGATAAGCAGGCGGCAAATAATCTGTTTGTAAATTTCAGCAAAATATATCAGGAAAAAGATGATGCGAAGCTTGCAGAAGCCTTTGAGAAGGAAATGATACCATTTTTTGAAAAACTGGAAGAAGCAGCCAAAGTTAAAATGAATTAAAAAACTACTGATATCGAAAGGTATCAGTGTTTTTCGTTGCAAAGCAGGAGAGAACGATGGAAATATTATTCTGGCAATGGCATTCTTTTATGGGAAAAGGAATCGAACGTGCATTACACAGACTGGGTGTTGCATATGATACATTCTTTTATCAGATGAATGACTGGGAAAAAGATGACAGATTTGCAGAACAGCTGGAAAAAAAGATTCAGCAACAGGATTATGACGTAGTATTTTCTATTAATTTTAATCCAATTATATCAGACGTATGCCAGAATCATAAACTGCCTTATCGTGCGTGGGTCTATGATTCTCCGATTCATATCCGTAATACAAAGGCGTTGAAGAATTCTTATACGAAGGTATATTTTTTTGACAGGGGACAGGCAGAAGAATATCGAAGACAGGGAATTGATGCCGGATATTTACCGCTGGCAGCAGACGTGGAAACATTTTATCCGATTACAGTTACAGAAGCAGATAAAAAGGAATATGGAGCAGAGATTTCACTGGTAGGAAAATTATATCAGACTGTCTATCCACAGTATATGGCACCTTTGAAAGAGTATGACAGAGGATATTTGGAAGGTGTGATTGCGGCTCAGAAAAAAGTATATGGCGGCTATTTCCTGCCGGATTTTATAACGGATGATTTGATAGAGAGAATGAATGCAGTTTATCAGAAGCAGTGGAATGGAGAGATTACGGTAAATCATCGTGAAATTGAATTTCTGCTGGCCAGTGAGATTACACGAAGAGAGCGGCAGGAAATATTAACGCTTCTTTCCAATCATTTTGATGTAGCGCTCTATTCCGGAGAACAGAATGTAGCCATACCAAAGATAAGAAAGAAGAATTATATCGATTATTATACCCAGATGCCAAAAGTATTTAAATGCTCTAAAGTGAATCTTAATATTTCGCTGAAAACAATCCGGACAGGAATTCCGCTGCGTGTACTTGACATTCTTGCCAGTGGCGGATTTGTGATTTCAAACTTCCAGGAAGAGTTGGCAGAGTACTTCCGGCTGGGTGAAGAAATCATCACTTATGGAGATATAGAAGAGCTTTATTATCTGGTAAATTACTATTTGCAGCATGAAGAAGAACGGAAAGAAATTGCGGATAGAGGATTACAGAGGGTAAAAGAAGATTTTCGATTTGAAGAACGGATGAAAGTAATACTTGAGGACTTATAGCATGAGAAAAATTTCTGTATGTATCATCACGAAAAATGAATCAGAAAAATTGAAAAAGTGCCTGAAACAACTGATGGGGTATGGCTTTGAAATTATTGTAGTAGATACCGGTTCTACGGATGATACGGTTGTCATGGCGAAAAAATATGCAGATAAAGTATGTTATTTCAGCTGGTGCAATGATTTCTCCGCAGCACGGAATTATGCATTGACTCAGGCGTCCAATGACATTGTTATGATGATAGACAGTGATGAATATTTACAGGAAATAGATACAGGCGAGCTGGAAAAACTGTTAAAGCAGCATCCTTCTATGGTAGGGCGAATCAAAAGAATTAACCGCGTTTCCGTAGGAGAGCAGGAAACAGAATACATAGAACGGATTAACCGGATATTCTCCAGACAGCAATATGAATATTCGGGCAGTATCCACGAACAGGTTACAGCGAAAAATAAAGAAGAGTATGAAACTTACCTTGCTCCGGTTGTTATCTTGCATGATGGTTATGAAGGCACCGAAGAGGAGCGGAGGAAAAAAGCAGAACGTAATCTGAAGTTATTGTTAAAAGAGTTGGAGAACCATCCGGATGATACTTATTTCATGTATCAGATTGGAAAAAGCTATTATATGGCAGAGGATTATGAAGAAGCAATCCGGTATTTTGAAAAAGCATTGGGCTATGACTTGAATCCAAAGCTGGAATATGTAATTGACATGGTAGAAAGCTATGGATACGCACTTTTGAATACCGGGCGGGTTGAAACGGCATTGCAGTTTCAGGGGATTTATGAAGAGTTTGGAGACTGTGCGGATTTCAAGTTTCTGATGGGACTCATCTATATGAATAATGAGCGTTACGAAGAAGCAGTAGCTGAGTTCTTAAAGGCAACGGAGTATAAGAGCGCACGGATGACAGGAACAAATTCTTATCTGGCATATTACAATGCAGGCGTAATCCGGGAGTGCCTCGGAGACATCGGACAGGCACTGGAATATTATCGGAAATGCGGAGATTATGCAAAAGCACAGGAGAGAATCAGGGCATATGAGAAATAATATAAAAGAAAATATACTTGAATTAATACAGACTCTCTATGAAGCACACAGCAATGCGGAAGCACTGATAAAAGAAAAAGATAATCAGAGTGTTTGTGCACTTTTAGAGGATTGTCAGAATGCAGCAATACATATCGGAGAAAGCATTGAGCAGTCAGAAGGTGAGAATTTTATCACGGTGAAATATTTAGAAGCGTATTGTGAATTGCTTTATACGACCTCTGTAAATATTTCAAATGGAATATATGAGAAGATAAAAGAAAACTTAAATGCACAGCTTCATGTCATAGAAGATAGTGTAAGGGATGATATAAAAGGCAAATGGGAAATTGTATTTCTGCCATATAAAGTGTCCATGTGGGATTCGTTGGAAAGTATATGGAAACGGGCTTTTGAAGATGATGATTTTGATACATATGTGGTGCCGATTCCTTATTATGACAGAAATCCGGACCGAACCTTTGGCGAATACCATTATGAGGGAAAACTGTTCCCTGCTGATGTACCGATAACACATTATGAGGATTATAATTTTGCGGAACGGATGCCGGATGCAATTTTTATACATAATCCATATGACCTGGGAAATCTGGTTACAAGCGTGGAACCGAAATTTTATTCTAATATATTAAAAAATTACACGAACTTATTGATATACATACCATATTTTTTATTTCCAAAAGAACCGCAGACGCACTTAATCGATACTTTTGCACTGGAAAATGTGGACAGCATCTTTGTACAAAATGAAGAAGTAAAAGAAGCATATGTGAATCAGGCGAAAATAGTCGGTAATGAAAAGGTGTTAGAAAAGGTATTTGCAGTAGGTTCACCAAAGATTGATAAAATCTGTGAAATATGCAAAGACGGAATTCCTGTTCCGGATATCTGGAAAGAAGTGTCTGTAAATAAAAAGAAAGTATTTATGAATACCAATATCAGCCTGATATTGAATAATAAAGATAAATTTATTGATAATTTAAGAAGAATATTTGACATATTTAAGCGTCGGGGAGATGTGTTTGTAATATGGAGAGAGCATCCTTTGACGGAGGCAACCTTAAAATCCATGAAGCCGGAAATCAGAGATGCCTATTATGAAATCAGGTCAGATTTTGTGAAGGATGGCTTGGGAGTAATCGATACGAATTCGGAAGCATATGAGGCAATTTATTTTTCGGACTGCTATTTTGGTTCAGGTGGTTCGCTGGCACCAATCTATGCAGTAACCGGAAAACCGATTTTAATAACGGCATATAAATATCCGGACAATATCAGCAGCCAGCAGGCTACGATAGAGATGCTGCTTAAGCAGACAGAGAGAAGTATGTTTTTCTCGGAACGATATGAAAATTTTCTGGATTTGTTTTTAGATAATATTGATTTGCTGACCAGCTATAAGGAGAAACGGTTTGAATTTCTTTCGAAGATAGTAGACAGCATTGACGGAACAACCGGAAATAAAATTATGTTACAAGTAAAAGATATGCTAAATAAAGAAAGGCGAGGATAGAATATGAGCGATACAAAAAACAAAGTAAAAGAGATTTTCAGAGAATATTTAAAGGAAAACTTCAAACAGAATGCGGAAAATTTAAAAATATATATCTATGGTCATGAACTGCAGATATGTGGTGGTATTTTAAATTTTGAGGATGAACTTGATATAACACTGATTCATCAGGATCTCAGATTTATCGGTTATGAGTACTCAGGACATAAATATGAACTGGCTGAAAGCGTAGTACCATTTCCAGATAATGCAGTAGTACTGGTTTCCTGCATATATCCATACCGGTTCGATAATATTACAAATAATTTAATGGAATTGGGTTTAAAGAGAGAGCAGATTATTCATATAAGACCATTGGCAGAGAAGCTGTTAAATGTTTCAGCAGATTATTTTTCGCAGAATGGAATGGATAAGAAAGTAAAAACTTTGTTTGACAGCATTGGAAGAGATATTTCAAAAATAAGATATTTGGATATTGGTTCTAATACATGGCTTCTTTACAACAATTCATATATGTTTTATCGTGCTGGCTCAAATGGTGTGCTGGTAGAAGCAAATCCTGATTTTGTGGATGAGATTAAGAGGAACCGTCCGAGAGATAATGCGATTATGTGTGGCTGCTCTGATGTAAGAAGTGAGGAAGAATGGACTTATTATAAGACCAAGCATGCCGGATATAATACCTTTGTAAAGGAAGTGGCTGATACATATGAAGGCAGAGGGCTGGAAGTTCAGGAGATAAAGATTCCAATGAAGTACATTGGTGACATTCTGGAAGAGAATTTTAAGGACGGACATATTGATTTTATGTCGGTTGATGTGGAAGGCATGGGTGCGCGTATTGTGAATGCAATTGACTTTAACTGGTATGATATCGATGTAATCCTTTTGGAAATGGACTTCGAGAAGGAAGAGTCAAGAAAACTTTATATGAAATTATATGAACTGGGATATACCTCAAGATATAGAGGAATTGGAGCAGGAAAGGATTTTCTTTTCTTTAAAACAGATGTTTTTGATGCAGGTTTGTTAGAATAATATAAAGAGGAAGCGGAAAATGATAGAGGGAATCAGTAAACAGACAATTGAAAATTTTAACAGAATGTCTGAAAATAGAAAGATTGTGCTGGTAGGACTGGTCAATGAGAATGTGAAAAAAGCAATGTCTCTTTTTGACAACATTGAGTGTATTATTGATGGTGATACAGAACGTTGTGGCTTGCGGTATGAAGGCTTGCCGATTTATTCATATGAACATCTTTATGCACTTAGTCCGGACACACATATAATTCTTGTAACTGCCCGCACCGGTGGTGTGTATTCCGTTACAAATGCAGTCAAAGAAGTTGATACTTTTAATATTTTTTATCTCAATGTTATTGCGGATAAGTTTTTTGGATTTTTTTCCAATGAACTTTATAATAACTATGATAAAATCAGAAAAATGGAAGCAGCACTGTATGATGACCGGTCGAAGAAAATATATCGGGAAGTGGTAAGACGCAGGATAATCGGTGCAACCGGAGAATATAATAAATTAAAAACAAGAATAGACCCGCAATACCTTTATCAGGATATGTATAAGAATGTAAGCGGGAATGAAATCATTGTTGATTGCGGCGGTTATATTGGAGATAGTGTGGAGAAATTTGTCTTGGCTTTTGGCAATAAAGTTAAAAAAATATATTCTTTTGAATGCTTTGAAGATAATATTTTAAAGATAAAGGAAATGGGACAGACTCTGAAAAAAGAAGGCTGGTCGGGAGAACTGGTTGTTGCGCCTTATGCAGTGTCCGATAAAACGGATAAAATTATTTTTAATGATATTGGAAATCCGGACAGCGGTTATTTACCGGACAGCCGTTTGACGGTGCAGTATAATGAAAAATTAGCACCGATTAAAACAATTGAAGTTGAAACAAGAACAATCGATGGTTTTATACCGGAGGATGAAAAAGTTACCCTGATAAAGATGGATATTGAAGGTGCAGAGTATGATGCATTAAAGGGTGCGGAGAAAACCATAAAGAAAGATAAACCAAGATTAGCAATATCCATATATCACAATCCGAGTGATTATTGGAGAATTTATGAATTAATCCATGAGTTTTCGAGTGAGTATAAATTTGCAGTAAGACACCATCAGAATAACCATTTAGATACTGTTTTATATGCATGGGTGGAGGATTAAAAATGTTAATGGTATTTATGTCACAGCCGGATTTCGCATGTAATTGTCATGCGTTATGGAAATATGTTAAACAGCACACAGACTTTGAAACAGCCTGGATTATAAAGAAACCGGCATATTATGAAATATTGAAAGAACGTGGAATAAGATGTGCTGTTTATGATACGGTAGAGGCTAATAAAATAATAGAGAAAGCAAATGTCCTCATTGCCAATTCGTATACATTTCTTAACGTAAATAAAAGAGAAGACCAGTTGCTTGTGAATGTGTGGCATGGAAGTGGCGTAAAAGCCCATGATTATTATGACCATAATTTAAATCCACGTCATCTGATAAAACTGAAAAATTATTTTGGAAAAGTTGACCTTATGTGTGTACACAGCCTGGATGACCGGTTTAAGCTTGCGGCAATGCTAAACTTTGACTTACGAAAAATTTATGTTACAGGGCAGCCCCGCCTGGACTGCGTGAAAAAGTCAGATGGAAAAGGGATATTAAAAAAAGTGTTGGGAGAAAAGATATCGCGATATGAACATCTCATCTTTTTTGCACCATCCTATCGTTCCAACATGAGCTGCCATGCCGGAAAGATTTTTTCTGACAACATTTTTCGACTGGATGATTTTGACAATCAGGCGTTGGATGAATTTTTAACCCGCAATCATGCGGCGCTTGTATATAAGCTTCATCCGATTGAACAGACAGCATTCTTAGGCAGGAGTTTTGAAATGTCAGAGCATTGTTACGAGCTGACGGATGAAATGTTGTTTAAAAAGGATGTCAGATATGATGAAATATTAAATAGCTTTGATGTTATGGTAAGTGATTATTCCTCCATAGTATATGATTATCTTTTGCTGAACCGACCTGTTGTATATCTTCTTCCTGATTTTGAAGAATATAAAAATGCAAAAGGATTTGTATTTCATAACATATCTCTTTATATGCCGGGTGAGAAGGTATATGATTTTAAAAATCTTCTGAGTGCATTGGATGAAGCGTTTGTAAATCCGGATAAATATATTGATTTAAGAAATAATGTTCTTCTGAACAGATTTGATTATACTGATGATGGTTCGGCAGAACGCTGTTTTCAGCAGATTATGAACTTTAAAAAGCTAAATGATGAGTATATCCCATACCAGAGCGATGCAAAGACTGTGCCGCCAACCGTTGCGGAACAGATTGCAAAATATGTTGACAGCAGTAAGTATTATCTTATCGATAGCAGAAAAAAATATGACGATAAAGAAAAGCTTCTGGATGAAATTAACAGCGCAGAAAAAGTATATTATATTACTTCAGAAATACCCCCGGAATTCAGAAGCGTGAGTGCGAAAAATTCATACCGGATTGTTGACATTGAATTATTCGAGGAAATGAAAAATAATCCGAAGGTGAATATTGCACATATTATGGGTGGTGTGGATTACGAAAAGTTCTGTGTGGAAAGTACAACTGCTGAGAATAAAAAGAAGAGAATCGGTTTTGCAGGAACTATTGATAACCGGATATATTTTTCAATGGTTCAGTGTATCTGCGAGGAGTTTTCTGATTGCGAGGTTGTATTTGCAGGAACGATTATAGGAGATTACCCGGCGTGGCTTGGTGGTTTTGACAATCTTACTTATATCGAAGCGGAATATGATAAATTACCTGAGATTATCAGTTCGTTTGATGTGACAATTCTTCCCATCTTTGGAGGCCATAAAAAAACTGTGCCAATAGAATTGTATCAGTATCTTGCCTGTGGAAAAAATGTAGTAGCATCAGAGATAGAAAATCTGCCAGAATGTGAGGCTGTTTTTACAGGAAAATCAACATCTGAAGTGATAGATAATATAAGACTTATACTGTCGGGTGATTTACAGGAGAAGAACGTGGAAGCAGCAAGGACGGTTGCATTGGAGTATGACTGGAAGAAAGTTGCCAAAGATATGACAGAGGATAAATACAATTACAGCTTTACGAAATAAGGATAAATGCAGATAAGTATTGTTTGAATATGTGTATGGAGGGAAAAATGACAGATGTGATTATACTTGCCGGAGGAATCGGCAGCAGATTAAAGTCGGCGATACCAAAACAGTTTATAGAGATAGATGGCTGTCCGATTATTGTACATACGATAAAAAATTTTCAGGACAATGCAAATATTGATCATATTATAATTGTCTGCCTGGAAAAATGGATAGAGTATACGAAAGAAATTGTAAAGAAATATCATCTTGATAAAGTGACGGATGTTGTTCCGGGAGGAGAAACAGGACATATCTCCACCAGAAACGGAGTCTATTTTTTGAAAAACAGATTGTCGGAGGATGACTATGTAATTATCCATGATGCGGCCAGACCAATTGTATATCAGGATATTATCGATGATTTGATTGAAAAAGCAAAAGCCAATGGAAATGCCTGCAGTGCTGTCTCCTGTTACGAAACGGTTGTCCTGACAGAAAACCGGACATCAGGCAAAGAACAGATAGACCGTAACCGGATCGTAAGAGTTCAGACACCGCAATGCTACAACTACGGACTGATAAAATCACTCTACGAAAAAGCAGACAAGGACAATCGGGAAGACTTTGTTTATGCCAATATTCTTGCGATGAACTATGGCGTAGAGATTTATTTTTCCAAAGGAACAAATAACAATATTAAAATTACAACCAAGGATGATATCGCATTGTTCCGTGCACTGCTTTATTATATCAACAATGCCGAAGGTGAGGAGAATTAAATGGTATTAAGTTTACTGGAAGAACAGGAGTATAAAAGATACATAGAGGCATTTGATTTTTCAAAATATATGAAAGATAAAACCTTTCTGATAACCGGAAGCAACGGAATGACTGGACAGGCTATGGTAAAGTGGATTTTATACCTGAATAGCAGATATCAGATGAATGCAAAAATATTTGCATCCACCCGTAATCCAAAACACATTCCGGATTACATGGATGGCTCTGAAAATGTAGTGATGTGTGAGTTTGGAAAAGAGGAAGAAGCCATTGGAGAAGAGAAGGTAGATTATATCATTCATGCGGCTTCCCCGACAGAAAGAGATTTTTTTCTAAAATACCCGGTTGAGACCTATAAGGTTATTGTGGATGGAACAGCACATATGCTGGAACTGTGTGAGAAGAAGAAAGCGTCCTTTATACTGCTTTCGTCAGTAGAAGTGTATGGTGCATACAACAGTAAGGAAGCAATTGATGAAAAAAAGGTCGGAGCGGTTGACAGCCTGAATATTCGAAGTGGTTATCCTCTGGGGAAAAAAGGAGCAGAATTTTTAACCTATTCTTATTGCAAAGAATATGGCTGCAATGCGAAAATTGTCAGAATTTCTGCAATTCAGGGACTTTACCAGCCATACAATGAACTGCGCATCTATAATGAAATAACAAGATGCATCATGGAAAATAAAAATCTGATTATGAAGTCTGATGGAAAAAGCAAGAAGAGTATTATTTATACCTTGGATGCGGTTTCCGGAATTTTTAAAACCTTGTTTGAAGGTGAAAAGGGAGAGGTCTATAATCTAACCAACCCGGATACCTTTTTAACAGTAAATGAATTTGCGGAAAAGATATTTGAAAAATTTAATGACAAAGTGCATATAGAATTTGACATAGGCTCAGAGAGTGAAACAGGATATCTGCCGCATTTGGAAATTCTTCAGGATACAGAGAAAATATTAAAACTGGGATGGAAACCGATTACAGACTTGTACAGGATTTATGAAATCGACCTGAAGAGATGGAATTTTTCCTGGGGAGAAAAGTAAAGAAAGGATTTGCCTGTGTATATTGAAAAGATAAATACTCCGGAAGATATAAAAAAATATAACATAAATGAATTAGAAGTATTGGCACAAGAATTAAGAGAAGCAATCATAAATAAGGTGAGTGATTGCGGCGGACATCTTGCTTCCAACCTTGGCATTGTAGAGCTGACCATAGCCCTTCATTATGTTTTTGATGCACCAAAGGATAAGTTTGTGTTTGATGTTTCCCATCAGACCTACTGCCATAAAATGCTTACCGGAAGAAAAGCCGCTTTTATTAAAAAAGAAAATTATAAAGATGTCACAGGATTCAGTAATCCAAAAGAAAGCGAGTATGATTTATTTGCCCTTGGACATACTTCTACTTCCGTTAGTCTTGCGTGTGGACTGGCAAAAGCAAGAGATTTAAAACACGATTCGGAAAATGTGATTGCCGTTATAGGAGATGCTTCATTGGATGGCGGAGAAGCATTTGAAGCACTTAATTGTGCAGCGGAAATCAACAGTAACCTGATTGTGGTAATTAATGATAATGAAATGTCTATTCCGGAAAACCACGGAGCGTTGGGACGGCACTTAAAACAGTTGAAAGAATCCGCTGGAAAGCAGAAAGATAATTTCTTTAAAGCCTTGGGATTTGAATATCATCTGATTGAAAACGGAAATGACCTGGAATCCGTTATAAAAGAATTGGAAAGCGTAAAAGACACCAAAGTTCCTGTGGTTGTCCACGTTTGCACCCAAAAGGGAAAAGGCTATAAGCCGGCGGAAGAAAATAGTGAAAACTGGCATTGGGCAAGACCTTTTGACAAAGAGACCGGAAAAAATAAGAATGCCGGAATAGGCGAAAACTATGGAAATATTGTCGGAGAACATTTACTGAACAGAATCCAAAACGATCCGGAAGTTGCAGTAATAGCAGCATCCACTCCCATATGTATTGGCTTTGATAAAACAAGAAGAGAACTTGCGGGAAAACAATATATCGATGTAGGAATTGCAGAGCAGAATGCGGTTACAATGGCGGTGGGAATGGCAAAAAGAGGCTGTAAACCGGTATTTGCAACGAATGGTACTTTTATCCAAAGAGCATATGACCAGATTGAACAGGAAATGTGTATCAATCAGATACCGGCAACGATGATTGTAACCCATGCGTCTGTTTTCGGACACCACAATGACACACATATTGGAATTTTGGATATTCCATTACTTGCCAATATTCCGAATTTAACTTATTTGGCGCCTGTGAATAAGGAAGAATATCTTGCTATGCTGGATTGGAGCATCGACCAGAAGGAGAAGCCGGTAGCCATAAGAGTGCCATGGACCGGAGTTAAGCACAGCGATTATGATGTGGCAGAAGAGTATGATAAAGTGTCCTATATGGTTATGCAAAAAGGGCAGGATGTATGTATCCTTGCACTTGGCGGATTTTATGAGCTGGGTGTTAAGACGGCGGCATTGATAAAAGAAACAAAGAATATACAGCCGACAATTATAAATCCAAGATTTATTACAGGCCTGGATGAGAACAGACTTGACTGGGTACTTGAGAATCACAAGATTGTTGTAACCATAGAAGATGGAATACTAAGCGGTGGTTTCGGTTCAAAAATTGCGCAGTATTATTCGGACAAAGATATTAAGGTTTATAATTTTGGATTTTCCATGGATATACCAAGGACATATGAGCCGGCTGAACTCATGGCTGAAAATTCGTTGACGGAAGAAAAAATCGTTGAAAAAATATTTCACCGGTAGATTCATTGGAAGGCATATCATAAAATGCAGCTCCTGTGTAACGCAGGAGCTGTTTTTTATCACTTCTGATTATTTAATTGATTTACTTCTTCTATCGAAAGATTGCAAAGTTTTGCGATTTCCTTTGCATCAAACTTTCCTGTTTTTAAAAGACGAAGGGCAGTATCGGTAGAAGCTTGCTTTAATCCCTGTTCAACACCGGCGTCAAATTCAGCTTTTCTCAGTTTTTTCTCTTCTTCAACTTTATCATATTCAAAAATACTCATAGCAATTACCTCCGCCTGATTCTTCCTAAGAAAATCTGCCAGAATATTTTCCTGAATGCATTCGGTGACAGCCTTTTGTACGGCATCATCCAAAGGCATCTGTTCTGCAAAGGAACGAACCTTTGCAACATAGAAAGTGCCATATAGATTGTATAATATATGCTTTTTCACATTTTAACATAGCAAAAAGATTTGGACAAGAAGAAAAAATGTTATATACTAATTATAAATAAAAAGGCAATGAAAATAAAAGGAGCCACCCCATGAATATTTTGGTTTACCGCTGGAATTCCTACAACTACATAGACATCATTGCAACATTCCAATCCATGGGACATCAGGTGGATGTAATTGAGCAGGAACTGGAAAGCTATGATGAGGATGAATCGTTTGCGGCACGTTTGCATGGCATCTTGCAGCAGAAAAACTATGACTTTGTCTTTACGGTGAATTATTTTGCAGTGATTTCCGGAGTATGTCAGCAGATGGGGATAAAGTATGTATCCTGGAGTTGTGACAGCCCGCTGCTTAGCATGTATCACAAGAATGTATTCTTGGACTGCAATTATTTCTTTCTCTTTGATAAGACCAATTATCTGGAATTCAAGGGAATGGGCGTAAAACATATCTGGCATCTGCCGCTGGCAGTGGATACGAACCGGCTGGATGAGCTATTTGCACAGGATACTATGGATAAAATGCAGTTGGCAGAAACAGATAGTGGGAATGCCTCAAAACATTCGGTGCGGGATTTTGCAGGCGGGATTTCTTTTGTAGGAAATTTATATGAGAAGAACAGCTATGATGAACTGGAAACAAGATTCCCGGAATATTTGCGGGGTTATTTTGATGCTGTCATGGAGGCACAGCTTAATATCAGCGGCGGCAATATAATCGAACCGATGTTGACTGCGGATATCTTAGAGCGTGTATCGGAATATTTTGAACTGAAGAAATCGAAGGATTCTTTTTCTGATCTGGGGCTGGTATTTGCAACAACGGTGCTTGGATTTAAAACTGCTTCTTTGCAGAGGCAGCGTGCATTGCTGGCACTGGTGGCTAAATTCCCGGTAAACCTTTATACAAATACAGGCGGAGATACTTTGCTTCGGGTAAAGAATTGCGGCTCAGTAGATTATTGGTCGGAGATGCCGAAGGTATTCCACTATTCGAAAATCAATCTTAATTTTACGATTCCGAATATCAAGAGCGGGCTGCCTCTACGGATTTTTGATGTACTTGGTGCAGGTGGATTCCTGCTGACCAATTATCAGGCAGAATTACCGGATTATTTTGAAATTGGAAAAGATTTGGCTTGCTTTGAATCTGAAGCAGAACTGGTAGAAAAGTGCAGCTACTATCTTACCCATGAGGAAGAACGGCAGCAGATAGCAAAGAACGGTTATGAGAAAGTGAAGAACTGCTGCAGCTATCGGAAACGTCTGAAGTTTATGTTGGAAAAGATTGGAGAGGAGTAGAAGATAGTGGATTTATAAAAAAATTAGAGACGCTTTACAGTGTTTTTAGAAACTTGTATTGTATATGCTTCGACGGTTATGTTACAATAGCTACGAAGCATATTTTCATAATTTTGGCAATATGCAAAAAGGAATCCGTATAATGCCTCATTTCATAGAATCAATGAACACATCTTATATTTCTTGAAAAATTCATGCTTTAAACTCACAAAAAAAGCAGGATTTTTTTAGAAAACTCCTGTGAAAAATTGCATAGGAGGAAGAATGAAATGCCCACATTATCAATGTTTTATGGAATTATTGTACGCATGCAGAGTGAAAAAGGTGGAAAACATAGTAAACCACATATTCATGCGTTGTATGGAGAAGAGGAAATTATAGTTTCGCTGAATGGAGAAGTATTGGAAGGCAAGTTCCCTAATCGGCAGTTAAAAATGCTATTGGCATGGATGACAATCCATGAAGATGAATTATATGCCAATTGGAAAATGCTAAGTGAGGGAGAAGGCTATTTCCGGATAGCTCCATTAAAATAATGGAACAGAACAAGGAGGATATGAAGATGCTTAGACCAACGGCTACAAGCGTTCGGGCGGAAGAAGGTTATATTCTTGATGTTGAATTTGATAATGGAGAAAGAAAGCGGTTTGATGTTAAACCATATATAAAAGGCTCGTGGTATGGAAAATTGGAGAACCCGGATTACTTTAGAAGGGTAAGAACAGATGGATATACTGTTGTATGGCCGGAAGGTCAGGATATCTGTCCGGATGAATTGTATACACAAAGCACCAGCTTCACAAAATAAAGAACATAACCTGCCACCGGCAGCAAAAAAATAAGACCTGATTTTTCCTACATGTAAAAGTCAGGTCTTATAAATATTTATCCAACATCAAACCAGAGTACATAGACGTAATATAAGGTGTGGCAAAATTCTTGCCCGGGTTCTTGTAAGCAACAATTACTTTGTCCACGTACTGCATCGGATTTAAGGAAGCCTGGTTGGCTTTTACGCTTAAAGCATTCTTAAAGCGGTTTAATACATGGAAACTCTCGGTGGCATCATCCGATTCGACAGCGTCCGCCAGTAAATCCCGGTCAACGGAAATAGTAGAATCAGAATTTATAATAAGTCCGATGGCTTCAAAATCATTTTTAAAATGCTGTGCAACACCGCTCATATCAGAAAGCAGCTTCTGGCTGGTCGGCTGCGACTCGCGGTATTCATTAGCGGTATCCACCATGGAATTATAGGAATCCACCAGTTCCTGAATATTATCGGCAACGGCATCCACATTTGCTTTAAAACCAAGGGTAGCAGGTCTGCCTTCCGGGCTGACCGCTTTCAGGTGTACTTCAAAAGTATTGTTGATGGTAAACGTATTGGAATAGGAACTGTGTTCCGTACCGTTTAACAGAAAAACGGAATTGGAAGCTGCATCCGTAACCTTGTTAATACCAAGCTTATCCATTGCCTGTATGGATTCGTTAGAAGTTCCCGGCAGAATCTGGAACAGAAAATCTTCGTCATCCTTAAGACCGGTCTGTCTGGAAGTTAAGACCAGGGCACTGTGGCCGGAGTCATCTTCTTTAACATCTGCATGAATGCCAATGCTGGCAGTATTGAAAAGCTTTGCCAGCTTATCCTGGACACTCCGGTTGGTATCATCCGGATTTACATTGAACTGGAACTCATAGGAAGCACTGCTGGTATTCAGATCAAAGGAATAACTGCCTGGTTTAAAAGCAAGCTGGTCATCCTTTAAGTAATTACCGTAGTTTAACTGCGGAGAAGCAAGCTTCTTGATTTCCATCTGAAAGCTGTTGGTATTCTCGCCGGAATCTCCGTTTCCAATATAATCTGCATCAACAATATCATCCTGATCAGAAACGGCAATTTTTTTCTGAAAAGCCTCTGCAAGACTGTCACCGGTGGATAAAGAAGCAATGACATTTTTTAAATCACGGGCATGCTCTTTGATATCAATAGCAAACTTCTGTGCATCAGCAGAATCTTTTATTTTGTAAAGAGGGGATTCTTTATTGATTTTTACAATATTATTGTAAACAGAGCGCAACTCACTCTTCTTGTGGGAATCATACCGGGAAACGGTAGACTTGCCATAAGTTGTAAGATAATAATTATACATATTATCAAGAATAGCAGATGCCATAAATAACCCCCTCCTTTCTTCCATGAAATGTGCATCTTCTTGATGCCGGGGTATAGTAAAATCCATTTATACATATCTAATATAGCATAAAAATAAGAAAAAGTCATCTACAAGATATACAAAAAATGTTGTAAAAACGCTAGATTTTGTGGTAATATATGTACTGGATTACAAGTTTACAGAGAATATGAAAAAAGAGTTGACGCTCCATGTGGTTTGTGCTATCATAGACTAGCTTGGAAGTAAGTCTTTTTTTTATGCCTAAAAATAGGCATAGAAAACACAAAGAAAGTAATGGAGGTGGAAGTTGTGCGCACAAAGATTACATTAGCATGCACAGAATGCAAGCAGCGTAATTACAACATGACAAAAGACAAGAAAGCTCATCCAGACAGAATGGAGACAAAGAAGTATTGTAGATTCTGCAAGACTCATACATTACACAAAGAAACAAAATAATTTGTGAATGCGTGACAATGAGCAAAAAGAAAAGGAAGTGACAAAATGGGAGAAACCGAAAACAAGAACACAGCAGTAAAAGAAAGCTGGTTCGCCGGTCTTAAGGCTGAATTCAAAAAAATCATTTGGCCTACAAAAGAATCACTTGCCCGTCAGACAACAGCAGTTGTTATTGTGTCAGTTGTACTTGGTCTGATAATTACACTTCTGGATACAATCATCCAGTACGGTGTGAATTTTCTAGTGAATTTATAATGGAGGCATAGGTGATTATGGCAGAGGCACACTGGTATGTAGTTCATACCTATTCAGGTTATGAGAATAAGGTCAAAGCGAACATCGATAAGGCAATCGAGAACCGGCATTTAGAAGAGCAGATACTCGAAGTCAGAGTACCGATGCAGGATGTTGTCGAGCTTAAGAACGGTGCGAAAAAGCAGGTTCAGAAGAAAATGTTCCCGGGATATGTGCTTATCAATATGGTCATGAATGATGATACCTGGTATGTGGTAAGAAATACCAGAGGCGTAACCGGATTTGTTGGACCGGGATCTAAGCCGGTACCACTCACTGACGCTGAAATGAGACCACTGGGAATCAAGTCAGACAACATTGTCGTAGATTTCGATGAAGGCGATACCGTCGTTGTAATCGGTGGTGTGTGGAAGGACACCATCGGTGTTATCCAGCGTATGGATCACGGAAAACAGATTTGTACGATTAATGTGGATTTATTTGGCCGGGAGACTCCGGTCGAGATTAGTTTTTCAGATGTAAAGAAGATGAATTAAAGGAGGCAACCTCAAATGGCAAAGAAAGTAGAAGGATATATCAAATTGCAGATTCCTGCCGGCAAAGCAACTCCGGCACCACCTGTTGGACCTGCTTTAGGTCAGCATGGTGTGAATATTGTGGAATTCACAAAACAGTTTAATGCAAAAACAGCAGATATGGGAGATACAATCGTTCCTGTAGTTATCACTGTTTACGCAGACAGAAGCTTCAGCTTCATTACAAAAACTCCTCCAGCAGCAGTACTGCTGAAAAAAGCCTGCAACTTAAAGAGTGCATCTGCAACTCCGAACAAGACAAAAGTTGCAAAGATTTCTAAAGCTAAGCTTCAGGAAATCGCTGAACTGAAAATGCCAGACTTAAATGCTGCATCTGTTGAAGCTGCAATGAGCATGATTGCAGGAACAGCAAGAAGTATGGGAATCGAAGTAGAGGACTAGATGGAAACGTGGGAGGGTACCACTCCCGATAATACCACAGGAGGTTATTTAGAATGAAAAGAGGAAAGAAATATTTAGAAGCTGCAAAATCAATTGATAGAGCAACTTTATATGATCCGGCAGAAGCAATCGGACTTGCAAAGAAAGCAGCCGTTGCAAAATTTGATGAGACTATCGAAGTTCACATTCGTACCGGATGTGACGGACGTCACGCAGATCAGCAGATCCGTGGTGCAGTTGTATTACCACACGGAACTGGTAAAGCTGTAAAAGTATTAGTATTCGCAAAGGGAACCAAATTAGACGAGGCTCAGGCAGCAGGTGCTGATTTCGTTGGTGGAGAGGAATTAATTCCGAAGATCCAGAACGAAGGATGGCTTGACTTCGACGTTGTTGTTGCAACTCCTGATATGATGGGTGTTGTTGGACGTCTTGGTCGTGTACTTGGACCGAAGGGCTTAATGCCAAACCCAAAAGCTGGAACTGTTACTATGGACGTTACCAAGGCAGTAAACGATATCAAAGCCGGAAAAATCGAGTATAGATTAGACAAAGCAAATATTATCCATGTGCCAATTGGAAAAGCATCCTTTAGTGAAGAACAATTAGCGGACAACTTCCAGACTCTTATTGATGCCGTAAACAAAGCAAAACCGGCTACATTAAAAGGTCAGTACATGAAGAGCGTTTCTGTAGCTCCTACCATGGGACCGGGTGTAAAAATCAACCCACTGAAGCTTGTTTAGTTTTTGTTATTGACATCCAAGATATTAATTGCTATAATAGCAAAGCATATTGCCGAAGACAGTAGGTGCCGTAAGGCGTAACCGTAGAGAACCTACCGAGGAAATGCAGATACTTATGTATTTGTAAATGAGATTTCAAATCCTCTCTGTCTTCCACAGAGAGGATTTTTTAAGGTAATGTACCTGTCTTTCGCAAGATGAAAAATAAAGAAGGAGGTGCACGATTCGTGGCAAAAGTAGAACTTAAACAGCCTATCGTACAGGAAATTTCTGAGCAGATTAAAGATGCACAGTCAGTAGTAGTCGTTGACTACCGTGGACTTACCGTTGCAGAAGATACTCAGCTGCGTAAGCAGTTAAGAGAAGCTGGTGTTGCTTATAAAGTATATAAGAATACATTAGTTAATTTTGCAATCAAAGGAACTGATTTCGAAAGCCTTTCCGACGTATTGGAAGGACCAAACGCATTCGCAATTTCAACAACAGATGCAACAGCACCTGCAAGAGTAATTGCTAAATTTGCAAAGACAGCTCCTGCACTTGAGATTAAAGCCGGCGTAGTAGAAGGAACCTTCTATGATGCAGATGGAATGAAAGCAATCGCTACAATCCCATCCAGAGAAGAATTACTTTCCAAATTCCTTGGAAGTATTCAGTCTCCTATTACAAACTTCGCTCGTGTTATTAATCAGATCGCTGAAAAAGGCGGCGCAGCAGACGTAGAAGTTAAGGCAGAAGAGGCAGCACCTGCAGAAGAAGCTCCAGTAGAAGCTCCTGCAGAGGAAGCTCCAGCAGCAGAATAATCTGCAAACCAATTTTATTGAAAACAAAACCAAAAACGGAGGTAAATTAAAATGGCTAAATTAACAACAGCTGAGATGATTGACGCTATCAAAGAGTTAAGCGTATTAGAGTTAAATGAATTAGTAAAAGCTTGTGAAGAAGAGTTCGGTGTATCCGCAGCAGCAGGCGTTGTAGTTGCAGCAGCAGGTGGAGACGCAGCAGCAGCAGAAGAGAAGACTGAGTTTGACGTAGAGTTAACAGAAGTTGGACCAAACAAAGTTAAGGTTATCAAAGTAGTTCGTGAAGCTACTGGCTTAGGCTTAAAAGAAGCAAAAGACTTAGTAGATGGCGCTCCAAAGATCGTAAAAGAGCAGGCTGACAAAGCTACAGCTGATGACATCAAAGCTAAATTAGAAGCTGAAGGTGCTAAAGTAACATTAAAATAATTTTTAATTCACAACTGAATTAGAAATGATAGGAATCGGATTCATAGAAATATGGATCCGATTTTCTTGTGGTTTATAGGACTTTAGACCTATTGACGTAAAAAGAAAATATGTAATAATAGTAGCGTAACTTGAAAACAATATAAGAATAGGAGATTAGTTATGAACACAGGACTTAAGGTATGGCTCTGGATTGTATTTGTAATCAATATCATTTCCGGAGTAATGATGATTCCGTTAATGCTCATTCAGCACTGCTGATTGTCAGCCTCATTGCAGAAGTGCTTATTATCGTAGGTGCCGGCCTGATTTTGTTTGCACAGAAGAAGGTTGGATTCTATCTGATGATTGCATGTGCAGCAATCGGTCTGGTAATCAATATCTTTGGCGGGGTTGGAGTGGTAAAAAGTATCATCAGCGCAGTATTGTGCCCACTAATTACATACTTATTTATGCAGAAAGACTGGGACAGCTTCCGGTAAAAATGAACTCCACCTGAAGAAGCTGGCACTGGCAGCTTTTATGGATGATGGACAATGAAGAGACCTTCTGGCAGAAATGCTGGAAGGTTCTTTGTTTTATAGAAAATATTTTTATAAAAGTGATAGATTTAAGACACCAGATTCGTAATAATAAGTGTAGCTGCAAAAATGCAAACCATGGTGCATGAAGCAAAAGGCAGGATAACAATGAAGATAACAGAGAAGAATTATATTCAGCAATTACAATTGCATAATGAAGAAGCATTGATTTATGTCATAGATATGTATGGTGGATTGCTTAAGGCAGTCATCCGGAAACACTTATTTACCATGCCACAGAAACAGGAAGAATGTATGAACGATGTGCTGCTTTCCATCTGGGAACACGCAGCATCCTTTGATGATAAGAAGAACAGCTTCAAGAACTGGGCAGCAGCCATTGCCCGGTACGAAGCCATCGACTATCTTAGAAAATATAAGCGGGACTTGGAACAGCTTTGTATGGATGATGTGACAGCGGCGGAAAATGACAGGATGTTAGAACAACTGATAGAAGGGGAATTAAGCCATGAAGTAGAACAATTGCTTTTGTGTCTGAAACCTCTTGACCGGAAAATATTTATGAAATTATTTGTAGAGGAAGAATCTGTAGAGCAGATAAGCGAAGATACCGGACTTCCGAGAGATGTCATTTACAACCGGGTATCCAGAGGAAAGCGGAAAATGAGAAACATGTATTTGAAACAGAAGGAGGCATGAAGAGATGAAAGACGATAAAATCTATGAAATGTTAAATGATGCGGAAATTGATTTGAATGAATATGAAGTAGAAGAGTTATCCTCTGAAGAAAAGGAACGGTATAAAACGAGAATCCGGATGGAGGTAAAACGTATGAACATGGAAACAAGGAATAAGAAAAATAAAAATATAAGAAAAATTGCGGCAGGAATGGCAGCAGCCTGTGCGGTTGCAGTAGGAGTAGCAGGATTTTCTAATTCTGCACTGGCAGACAGCATCTACAGCAACACAATCGGAAAACTGATTGGCGCAACACAGGGAGATAAAGATGAAAAGGAACTTTCGGATATCTATTCTACCATTGGAAAAGAGTCCACGGAATTGGTTTCGGATAATCAGTGTGTGCTGGAAACAGACCGGAGTGGAGTAAAGATAAGCGTTTCGGATGTGTATTGCGATGGCTACCTGCTTTACTACACAACCACCCTTAGCACAGACAATGCAGAACTGAATGAATCAGACTGGATTATGGGACCGCAGAGTGATAAGGTGATGGAAAATGTTTCTATCAATGAAACCCTGATTCAGTCGGCAATCGGGCAGCCTTTTGAAAAGGCAGAGGACGGAAGCTATGTGAAGATGGAACAAATTGATTTATCAACATTGACTGATGAAAATGATAATCCGATTGATATTTCGGACTTGAAAGATTTTACCGTAACCTGGAGCATAGACACATTAGAAGGCTATCTTTCCGATGCATGGGATGAAAATGGAGAATATCAGACCACCACAAAAGTAAGCGGAGACTGGCAGCTCTCCTTCCCGGTGCATGTGGATACTTCCAAGAATGAGACCATCGCAGTAAATAAAGAAGATAATGGTGTTGCAGTAAATCAGGTGATCAAAACCGGTGCCGTCTTGATCGTTGACATGCAGCTCCCGGATATTACCGGCGCACCGTACAATGACCCATATAATGACCCGGATATATTTATTACCGACGAAGCAGGCAATGCAATGTGGTGGTTAGGCGACCGGTTTACCCCAAATGAGGATGGAAGCCAGAGTGAACGGATTATGCTGCTTTATAATGGAGAGAGTACAATCCATATATCCGTAACCAACAAAAATGGTGCAGGTGAAAGTATTGCAGAACTGGATGTGGACTTAAAATAAAACCGGAATCAATAAAATAGATAATGAAATATGTAATAGAATAGAAAAATAAAGAAAAAAGGGTAAAGAAAAAAGCAGCTATGGGATGCAAAGAAAAAGCATTTCATGGCTGCTTTTTCTGATATTAGACAGCTATAAAAAAACGCAGATGGCAGGCTGCATCACTGCGAGAATGAAAATTATTCCCCAATATTGAAAAATATATGCATATTGTGCGAAAATAATGCTTGACTTTAGAAAACTACTTGTGGTATCATATACGTTGCACTATTGTGGTGAGGTGGCTTTACTATATCCTTTTTTAGGAAATGAAGCCCAAAGAATATAATTTGCTGAAATTTAGTGGATTGAGAATAAAAAACGAGAGGTGAAACGTCAATGGAGAAAAACAGAATACGTCCGGTGAAGGCTGGAAAAGGCATACGTATGAGTTACTCAAGACAAAAAGAGGTATTGGAAATGCCAAACCTGATTGAGGTCCAGAAGGATTCCTATCAGTGGTTCTTAGACGAGGGCCTGAAAGAAGTGTTTGCAGATATCTCTCCGATTGAGGATTATAGCGGACATCTTAGCTTGGAATTTGTGGATTTCACATTATGTGAGGATGATGTGAAGTATACAATTCCGGAGTGTAAACAGAGAGACGCAACTTATGCAGCTCCTTTGAAGGTAAAAGTCAGACTGTATAACAAAGAAACAGATGAAATTAATGAACATGAGATTTTTATGGGCGATTTACCTCTCATGACAGAGACAGGAACCTTCGTTATCAATGGAGCAGAGCGTGTTATCGTAAGCCAGTTGGTTCGTTCCCCTGGTATTTACTATGGCATTGCGCATGATAAAGTAGGTAAGGAACTCTATTCCTGTACCGTAATCCCGAACCGTGGAGCATGGTTAGAGTATGAAACGGACTCTAATGATATTTTCTATGTACGTGTTGACCGTACCAGAAAAGTGCCAATCACAGTATTACTGCGTGCATTAGGACTGGGAACCAACCAGGAAATTATAGATTTATTTGGCGAAGAGCCAAAGATTTTAGCATCTTTTGGAAAAGACGTTGCTACAAGCTACGAGGAAGGTCTTCTGGAATTATATAAGAAGATTCGTCCGGGCGAGCCTCTTTCTGTTGATAGTGCAGAGAGCCTGATTACCGCAATGTTCTTCGACCCAAGACGTTATGACCTGGCAAAAGTAGGCCGTTATAAATTTAACAAGAAGCTGGCATTTAAGAACCGTTTACGCGGAAAAGTGCTGGCTGAAGATGTTGTTCTTGAGACTACCGGAGAGGTAATCGAAAAAGGAACAGAGCTGACCAGAGAGCTTGCAGAAGAGATTCAGAACGCAGCTGTTCCGGCAGTATATATTGCTACAGAAGAAAGAAATGAAAAAGTTCTTTCCAATATGATGGTAGACCTCACTACCTATGTTGATGTAGTACCGAAGGAAGTTGGTATTACTGAGCTGGTATATTATCCGGCATTAAAGAAAATCCTGGATGAAAATGAATCCTTGGAAGATATCAAGGAAGCAATTCGTAAAAACGTATCTGAACTGGTTCCGAAGCATATCACCAAGGAAGATATTTTTGCATCCATTAACTACAATATGCACTTGGAGTGGGGCATTGGAAATGATGACGATATTGACCACTTAGGCAACCGTCGTATCCGTGCCGTAGGTGAGTTATTACAGAACCAGTACAGAATCGGACTTTCCAGAATGGAACGTGTGGTTCGTGAGCGTATGACCACCCAGGATCAGGAAGGAATTTCTCCACAGAGCCTGATTAATATCAAACCGGTAACCGCAGCAGTGAAAGAGTTCTTCGGATCTTCCCAGCTGTCGCAGTTCATGGATCAGAACAACCCGCTGGGTGAGCTGACACATAAGAGACGTTTATCCGCATTAGGACCAGGTGGTTTGTCCAGAGACCGTGCCGGATTCGAGGTTCGAGACGTACACTACTCCCATTACGGAAGAATGTGCCCGATTGAGACTCCTGAAGGACCGAACATCGGACTTATCAACTCACTGGCATGTTATGCAAGAATTAACGAATATGGTTTCATTGAGGCACCATATCGTAAGATTGATAAAACAGATCCTAAGAATCCGCGTGTTACAGAAGATGTTGTATACATGACCGCAGATGAAGAGGATAATTACCATGTAGCACAGGCGAATGAAAAACTGGATGAAGAAGGACATTTCGTAAGAAATTCCGTTTCCGGCCGTTACTTAGATGAGACACAGGAATATGACAAGCAGATGTTTGATTATATGGATGTATCTCCTAAGATGGTATTCTCTGTTGCTACCGCATTGATTCCGTTCTTGCAGAACGATGATGCGAACCGTGCGCTGATGGGATCTAACATGCAGCGTCAGGCAGTACCTCTTCTTACCACAGAAGCTCCTGTAGTAGGAACCGGTATGGAAACCAAGACTGCAGTAGACTCCGGTGTATGTGTAGTTGCAAAGAAATCCGGTACTATTGAGAAATCTGAGTCAAACCAGATTACCGTGAAGAATGATGATGGAACAAGAGACGTATACAAACTGACCAAGTTCTCACGAAGTAACCAGTCCAACTGCTACAACCAGAGACCAATCGTGTTCAAAGGTGATCATGTAGAAGCTGGCGAAGTAATTGCTGACGGACCATCTACTGCTAATGGTGAGCTTGCTCTTGGAAAGAACCCGTTAATCGGATTCATGACATGGGAAGGTTACAACTACGAGGACGCTGTTCTTCTGAGTGAAAGATTAGTACAGGATGATGTTTATACATCTGTTCATATTGAAGAGTACGAAGCAGAAGCCCGTGATACCAAATTAGGACCGGAAGAAATTACAAGAGACGTTCCAGGTGTCGGCGATGATGCATTGAAAGACCTTGACGAAAGAGGAATCATACGTATCGGTGCAGAAGTTCGTGCCGGTGATATTCTGGTAGGTAAGGTTACTCCAAAGGGAGAGACAGAGCTTACCGCAGAAGAGAGACTGTTACGTGCCATCTTCGGTGAGAAAGCAAGAGAAGTAAGAGATACTTCCTTGAAAGTACCACATGGTGAATATGGTATCATTGTAGAGGCGAAAGTATTTACAAGAGAAAATGGTGACGAATTATCCCCTGGTGTAAATCAGGCAGTTCGTATTTACATTGCACAGAAGAGAAAAATCTCCGTTGGAGATAAGATGGCTGGACGTCATGGTAACAAGGGTGTTGTTTCCCGTGTACTTCCGGTAGAAGATATGCCATTCCTGCCGAACGGCCGTCCACTGGATATTGTATTGAACCCATTGGGTGTACCTTCCCGTATGAATATCGGTCAGGTCCTGGAGATTCACTTAAGTCTTGCAGCGAAAGCACTTGGATTTAACATTGAGACTCCTGTATTTGACGGTGCACGAGAGATTGATATTCAGGATACCCTGGAACTGGCAAATGATTATGTCAACTCCACCTGGGAAGAATTTGAAGCAAAATATAAAGATACATTGCGTGAAGATGTAATGCAGTATCTTTCCGATAACAGAGACCACAGAGAATTATGGAAGGGCGTTCCGATTTCCCGTGACGGAAAGGTTCAGCTTCGTGACGGACGTACCGGAGAAGAATTTGACTCACCGGTTACCATTGGCCACATGCATTACCTGAAACTGCATCATCTGGTAGATGATAAGATTCATGCACGTTCTACCGGTCCTTACTCCTTAGTAACACAGCAGCCTCTGGGTGGTAAAGCTCAGTTTGGTGGACAGCGTTTCGGAGAGATGGAGGTTTGGGCACTGGAAGCTTATGGTGCATCTTACACATTACAGGAGATTCTGACTGTGAAGTCCGACGACGTGGTTGGCCGTGTGAAGACATACGAAGCAATCATTAAGGGTGACAATATCCCTGAACCGGGAATCCCAGAATCCTTCAAGGTACTTCTCAAAGAACTTCAGTCCCTTGGTCTTGATGTCAGAGTATTAGACGAAGACCGTAACGAAGTTGAACTGATGGAGACCAGCGAATATGGTAACACAGATTTGAATTCCATTATCTCAGGCGATAAAGATTTCGCGTTTGAAGACAGCGAGTCCTCGGAAAGATGGGCTTCACCAAACAGGAATTTGATTCTGAGAGTGGAGAACTCAACAACGTAGAAGAAGAGGAAGAGGATGATGACGCAGGCTTCGATTTTGACGATGCTGCCGATGAAGTTCTTGACGAAGAATAAATAGGAAGGGAGTGTCATTAATGCCAGGAACAGTAAAACAGGAAACTTACCAGCCGATACAGTTTGATGCAATTCAGATTGGTCTGGCATCACCTGAGAAAATCAGAGAGTGGTCCAGAGGAGAAGTTAAGAAACCTGAGACCATTAACTATAGAACTTTGAAACCGGAAAAAGACGGATTATTCTGTGAGAAGATTTTTGGACCGAGCAAAGACTGGGAATGTCATTGTGGTAAGTACAAAAAGATTCGTTATAAAGGTGTTGTCTGCGACCGCTGTGGTGTTGAAATTACCAAAGCCAGCGTTCGTAGGGAGCGTATGGGACATATCGAGCTTGCAGCTCCGGTATCCCATATCTGGTACTTCAAAGGAATTCCATCCCGTATGGGATTAATCTTAGATCTTTCTCCAAGAACATTGGAGAAGGTTCTGTACTTTGCTTCCTATATCGTACTGGATGCAGGTTCTACAGATTTATCTGTAAAGCAGGTATTATCCGAGCAGGAATATCAGGATGCAAGGGAAAAATATGGCAGCTCTTTCCGTGTTGGAATGGGTGCAGAAGCCATTCTTGAGTTATTACAGGCAATTGACCTGGAAAAAGACGCAGCAGAGCTGAAAGCAGAATTAAAAGATGCTACCGGACAGAAACGTGCAAGAATCATCAAGAGACTGGAAGTGGTAGAATCCTTCCGTGAATCCGGAAACAAACCGGAGTGGATGATTATGACCGTTATCCCGGTTATCCCACCAGATTTACGTCCTATGGTACAGCTGGATGGTGGACGTTTTGCAACATCTGATTTAAATGATTTATATCGTAGAATTATCAATAGAAACAACCGTCTGAGAAGATTGTTAGAGTTAGGTGCACCTGATATCATCGTTCGTAACGAGAAGAGAATGCTGCAGGAAGCAGTAGATGCCCTGATTGACAACGGTAGAAGAGGAAGACCGGTAACCGGACCTGGTAACCGTGCTCTGAAATCTCTGTCCGATATGCTGAAAGGTAAATCTGGACGTTTCCGTCAGAACCTTCTTGGAAAACGTGTAGACTACTCTGGACGTTCCGTTATCGTCGTAGGACCGGAACTTAAGATTTATCAGTGTGGTCTGCCAAAAGAAATGGCAATCGAGCTGTTTAAACCGTTTGTTATGAAAGAGCTGGTTGCAAACGGAACTGCACACAATATTAAGAGTGCAAAGAAGATGGTTGAAAGATTACAGCCGGAAGTCTGGGATGTCTTAGAAGACGTCATCAAAGAGCATCCGGTTATGCTGAACCGTGCTCCTACACTGCACAGACTCGGTATTCAGGCATTTGAGCCAATCCTGGTAGAAGGTAAAGCAATTAAGCTTCACCCATTGGTATGTACCGCATACAACGCCGACTTCGACGGAGACCAGATGGCTGCCCATTTACCACTGTCACAGGAAGCACAGGCAGAATGCCGTTTTATGCTGCTTTCACCGAACAACCTGTTAAAACCTTCTGATGGAGGCCCTGTAGCCGTTCCTTCACAGGATATGGTTCTTGGTATCTACTATCTGACACAGGAAAGACCAGGTTCCTTAGGAGAAGGTGGATACTATAAGAGCGTAAACGAAGCAATTCTGGCATATGAGAATCAGGCACTTACACTGCATTCCAGAATCCATGTGCGTGTTCATAAGACAATGCCGGATGGAACTGTTAAGACTGGTGTCGTTGAGTCAACACTGGGAAGATTTATCTTCAATGAAATCATTCCTCAGGATTTAGGTTTTGTAGATAGAAGCAAGCCTGAAAATGAACTGGTACTGGAAATCGATTTCCATGTGGCAAAGAAACAGTTAAAACAGATTCTGGAAAAAGTTATTAATACACACGGAGCAACCAAGACCGCTGAAGTATTAGACGATATTAAGTCCATGGGTTACAAGTACTCTACAAGAGCAGCTATGACCGTATCTATTTCAGATATGACAGTACCGCCTCAGAAACCGGAAATGATTGCAAAGGCTCAGGATACGGTAGACCGCATTTCAAGACAGTACAAACGTGGTCTTATTACAGAGGAAGAGCGTTACAAAGAAGTTGTTGAAACATGGAAAGAGACTGATGATGAGCTGACAGAAGCACTGCTTTCCGGTCTGGATAAATACAACAACATCTTCATGATGGCAGATTCCGGAGCCCGTGGTTCTGATAAACAGATTAAACAGTTAGCAGGTATGCGTGGTTTGATGGCTGATACAACCGGTAGAACAATCGAGCTGCCTATCAAATCAAACTTCCGTGAAGGTCTTGAAGTATTGGAGTACTTCATGTCCGCACATGGAGCCCGAAAAGGTATGTCCGATACTGCGTTACGTACTGCCGATTCCGGTTACTTAACCAGACGTCTGGTAGACGTATCACAGGACCTGATTGTCCGTGAATCTGATTGCTGCGCAGGCACAGGAAGAGAGATTCCTGGTATGTATGTCAAAGCATTCATGGATGGAAAAGAAGAAATCGAAAGTCTTGAAGAGCGTATTACAGGAAGATTCTCCTGTGAGACAATTTGCGATAAAGATGGTAATGTGCTTGTAAAAGCAAACCATATGATTACACCAAAACGTGCTGCAGCAATTATGAGTAAGGGTGTAGATGAGAATGGAGAGCCATTAACCAAGGTTAAAATCCGTACCATTCTTACCTGCCGTTCCCACATCGGAGTTTGTGCAAAATGTTATGGAAGCAATATGGCTACCGGTCAGGCAGTACAGGTTGGTGAAGCAGTTGGTATTATCGCAGCTCAGTCTATCGGAGAACCTGGTACACAGCTTACCATGAGAACATTCCACAACGGTGGTGTTGCCGGTGACGATATTACACAGGGTCTTCCTCGTGTCGAGGAGCTGTTTGAGGCAAGAAAGCCTAAGGGACTTGCAATTATCACAGAATTTGGTGGTGTTGCAACCATTAAAGATACCAAGAAGAAACGTGAGATCATTGTAACAAACAATGAAACAGGTGAGACTAAGACTTATCTGATTCCTTACGGTTCCAGAATTAAGATTATGGATGGCGCAGTATTAGAGGCTGGTGATGAACTGACCGAAGGTTCTGTAAATCCACACGATATCCTTAAGATTAAGGGCGTACGTGCCGTACAGGATTACCTGATTCAGGAAGTACAGCGTGTATACCGTCTGCAGGGTGTTGAGATTAATGATAAACATATTGAGGTTATCGTTCGTCAGATGTTAAAGAAGATTCGTATTGAAAATAACGGAGATTCTGAGTTCCTGCCAGGAACATTAGTAGATAATCTGGATTACGAAGAGATGAATGAGCAGTTAGAGGAAGAAGGCAAAGAGCCGGCAGAAGGTAAACAGGTATTACTTGGTATTACCAAAGCATCTTTGGCAACCAACTCCTTCTTATCAGCAGCATCCTTCCAGGAGACAACTAAGGTTCTGACAGAAGCAGCTATCAAGGGCAAGATTGACCCATTGATTGGTCTGAAAGAGAACGTAATTATCGGTAAGCTGATTCCGGCTGGTACTGGTATGAAGCGTTATCGTAACATCAAACTGAACACAGATGTAAACGAAGAGGAAGAACTCTCCTTTGATGATTTTGACGGATTCGATGAAGCACCTGTGACAGATGAAATCGAAGAGACAGAAGCAAAAGAAGAAGTAACTGCTTCTACAGAAGAATAAGAGTCAGTTCTGTGAACTGGCAGAGCTAATGGAAGGGAAGCTCTGGCTTAATAGGCCGGAGTTTCCCTTTCTGACATATATAAGAATAGATTCACCGGATGAAGATATAAAATTGGATAGATTGAACAAAAATAAAAAATACATTTTGTGTATAATTTCATGAAGAGAGATGTTGACGAAATCACTAACATTATGTATAATGACAACGTAAGACAAAGAAAGATGGGTTGTGAAAAGTGCATATGACAACGAAAGACAATAAGAAGAAATCAAGTAATGTAACAATAGTGGATGTGGCGGATATGTGTGGAGTTCCGTAAAAACAGTATCAAGAGTTGTAAATCAGGACTCTAATGTATCGGAGCGCACCCGAAAAAAAGTATTAGATGCAATTAAGGAAACGGGATATCAGGTAAATATGTTTGCCCGGGGATTGAAAGGACAGAAAACCAATATAATCATGATATTTACCGACCGGCATGGAGAAGAACATTTGAGCAACTGGCATACTTTGATGCTGAAATACCTTTTCCGCTATGCAAAAGAAAGTGGAATGAAGGTTGTGATGTCACCATCTAACAGTACAAGGTGTATTGATGATGATACAGACGGATTTACTCTGCTGGCAAATGGAATGGCAGATGGCGCAATCCTGCTGGAAAATGTACACAGTGACCCGAGGGCAGTATATTTCCGGGAACACAATATTCCGTATGTAATGTTTGGAGAACCGGATGATGATGAGACCTACGCCGTCAGTCTGGATAACTATCAGGTAGGATATAAAGGCGGTGAATATCTGACTGGCTGCAGATACCGCAATATAGCATTTTTGGTCGGAGAAGCAAAGTTCTTATCTACACAGAACCGTATAAAAGGATTTGAAGATTCCGTAAAAGGAAAAGAGGGAAAATACAGAGTTTATTCTGGTGTAAATTCCATACAGCTTGCGTATGAAAAAGCCAATGAATTGCTGGCAGAGGGAAATGTGGACGCTTTCTTCATATCAGGAGATGAAAGAGCACTCGGTGTTTATCAGGCAATACATGAACATGGGCTGAGGATTCCAGAAGATGTTGCGGTATTAGGTGTAGACAATATTCCGATTGGAAAATATTATTATCCAAGAATATCAACAATTGATCAGAATTTTGAACAATTGGCAAAAGAGTGTATTGACCGGCTGGTAAAATTAATTAGAGGTGAAAAAATAGAAGGTGGAAAAGTAATAGAGTTCCAGCCTGAAGTATTAGAAAGAGAGTCAACTTAATACGAAGCCGGGGAGAAATCTCCGGCAGAAAAAATTATTTTTTTAGCATAAAATGACAACGTTGTCAACAAATGACAAAATTGTTTAACAACCTGATACATAGGAGAAAATTATGAGACAGGAACTGGAAAAAGAATTAAGAGAATTATATAGACAGATATATGGAGAAAAGGAAGCAGAACAGCTGTTGAAGGATGTGGATGAATTGATAAAAAATAGTCCGCAGAAGAATACAAAGCAATGGCTTACACAGAAAGACGCAGTTCTGATTACTTATGGTGATTCTATCACAGATAAAGAAGAACCGGGACTTAAAGTATTAAATGATTTTTTGAAAAAGCATGTAGCGGATGCTATCAGTATAGTACATATTCTGCCGATGTTTCCCTATACATCAGATGATGGCTTTTCGGTGAGCGATTACAGAAAAGTAAATCCGGCACTGGGTGACTGGGAAGATGTAAACAGACTTGGTGAATCGTATGATTTAATGTTTGATGCAGTAATTAATCACTGTTCAAAATCAAATGAATGGTTTCAAAAATGTTTAAAAGGAGAAAAACCATATAAAGACTTTTTTATAGAAGCAGATCCAAAAGCTGATTACAGCAAAGTGACCAGACCAAGAGCACTTCCTTTGCTGACAGAATTTGACACTAAGGAAGGGAAAAAGAGCTATTGGACAACGTTTAGCACAGATCAGATTGACTTAAATTATCAGAGTATTGATTTATACAAAGAAATCTTATCTATTCTTTTGTACTATACACAGAATGGTGCAAGAATGATTCGGCTGGATGCAATTGGTTTTTTGTGGAAAGAACTTGGAACAACATGTATGCATCTTCCACAGACACATAAGGTGGTGCAGAGTTTCCGCAAAATTTTAGATGAAGCAGCACCGGGAACATTGATTATTACGGAGACAAATGTGCCTCATAAAGAAAATATCAGTTATTTTGGTGAGGGCGAAAAAGAAGCACATATGGTATACCAGTTTCCACTGCCACCATTGGTTATGTTTTCGATTCTTACAGGGAACTCTGAAAAATTAACAGAATGGGCAAAAAATTTATCGGAACCACCGGTGGGATGTACCTATTTTAATTTCTTGAGTTCCCATGATGGAATTGGTGTCCGTCCGGTAGAGGGAATATTAACGAAGAAAGAAATTCAGCTTATGGTTGAGGCAACTCTTCGGAATGGTGGAGAAGTCTCTTATAAAGATAATGGAGACGGAACAAAAAGTCCATATGAATTAAATATCAATTATCAGGATGCACTTGCCTCTCCGGAAGATCCAGATGAGATCAGAATAAAAAGATTTCTTGCAGCAGAAACAATTTTACTTAGTATGCAGGGACTTCCTGCAATTTATATTCATAGTCTTCTGGGTTCCAGAAATGATTATTATGATAAGGCAGTATCTGGAATTTACAGAAGAATAAACCGGGAACAGATGGACGTAAGCTGGCTGGAGAGACAGCTTACAGAAGAAACAAACCGGAAGAAAATATTCGAAGAACTAATCCGGAGAATTAATATCCGGAAAGAACATCCGGCATTTGCACCGGAGGCAAAACAGGAAGTAATCCAGACTTCTTCCAAGGTCTTTCACATCAGAAGATTTACGGAGGAAGAACGGCTTACCATATATATTAATATTTCAGAGGAAGTGTGGCAGAGTGGTGAGAATGAAGTGAGTGGAAAAAATCTTCTGACCGGTAAGGAGATAAAAGGAACACTTGTACTTTCTGGCTATGAAGCAGCATGGATTCTGGAAAATAACTCACACAATAAAGGAAAAGGAGAAGGAATATGAAGAAGAAAATTTTAAGCATGATGTTAGTAGCAGCAATGACCGTTGGAACATTGGCTGGCTGCGGCAGCAATTCAGGAAATGGAAATTCTGAAAAAGGAACAGATACGACAGCAGATGCAGGAGAAGAGGTTACTATCCAGTTTATGCATATGCAGGTAGAGCAGGAAAGACAGGATGTAATTGCAAAACTGATTGAAGAGTTTGAAGCAGAGAATCCTGGAATTAAGGTAGAACAGATGCCTACAAATGAGGATGATTATGATACAAAAATCACATCCCTTGGTGGAACCGGTGTACTTCCGGCAGTTATGGAATTCTCACAGGATCAGGCAAAGACAAGTGTAACGAATGATTTTATTGATTTGGAAGCAAATAAAGAGGTTATTGACGGAAAAGGTGAAGATGCTTTCTTTGATGGAGCATTAAACGTAATTAAAACAGAAGATGGAAATGACTATGTTGGAGTTCCTGTTTCCGGATGGGTACAGGGAATCTGGTGTAATACAGCAATGTTAAAGGAAAAAGGATTTGATGTACCTCAGAACTGGGATGATGTATTAGAAATTGCAAAAGCATTTTATGATCCGGACAACAAACAGTACGGAATTGCATTACCTACATCAGAATCTGCATTTAGTGAACAGGTATTTTCACAGTTCGCAATTTCCAATGGAGCAAATGTATTTGATGCAGATGGAAATGTAACCATTGATACACCGGAAATGAAAGAAGCATTAGATTTCTATAAAGAGCTTTCATCTTATTCTATGCCGGGTTCTACTGAAGTTGCAGATGTAAAAGATGCATTTATAAATCAGAATGCACCATTATGCCTGTATTCTACTTATATTTTAAGTGCTGTTCAGGAAGCAGGTTTCCTGGATGATGTAGAACTGGCATTACCAAATAAGACACAGCAGGCAGCATATGGTTGCGTTATCGTATTATCCATTGCTTCCGGATTAAGTGATGCAGAGAAAGCAGCAGCAGAGAAATTTGTTTCCTTCATGTTGGAAAAAGAAAACAATGAATCCTGGCTTCTGATGGCTCCTGGCGGAATCCAGCCGGTATTAAGTGAAGTAGCAGAAGATGCAGCATACAAAGAGAACGAAGCAATTGTCCCACTGGCACATCTCTTAGATGAAGTTGGAGTAGCATTTGATAATCTTCAGTTATTTGGATGTGTAGATGGTAAAAATTACATGGTAATGGGTGATGTTACCAACAAAGGAATTTTAAGCAAGATGATTAATAACGTAGTAGTACAGGGAAGTGACTCTCAGACAGAGCTGACAAATGCTCAGGCAGAAGTTGAAACAATGCTGAAATAAGAAGAAAGACATGGAAGGGGCACAGGTTATTATGTGCCCCGGAAATGTCAACACTTTCCCGATAAATGAGGTAGAAAAGATGAGGAAAAGAAGAGCATTAAGCGATACAAAATTTGCATATCTGCTGTTAGCCCCAAGTTTGATTCTGCTGGCAGCATTAATTGGCTATCCAATGCTTTATAACATTTATATCAGTGTTCTGGACGTTCCGGTAAACCCACGTAAGCCTTCTGTATTTGTGGGATTAGATAATTATATATCTGTATTAACGGATCCATCCTTTTATCACAGTGTAATTACAACACTTGTGTTTACATTTGTAGTAGTTGTACTTAGTACGGTAGTTGGACTTGCAATGGCGTGCTTTTTGAACCGTAAATTTGTAGGTAAAAAACTGGTAAATTCTTTAATAATATTGTCTTATGTAATTCCGTCGGTGTGTCTGATTTTTGCCTGGCGTTATATGTTCAATAATATTTATGGAATTATAAATTATATTGTGGTGGATGTGTTACATCTTGCAAAAGAGGTGCCGCTTTGGTTTGACCAGCCGGTCAGTGCTTTTATACTGGCTGCACTGTTTTGTATCTGGCGCTTCTTCCCATATGCATATCTTTCTTTTACTGCAATTCTTCAGACCATTGATAAATCATTGTATGAAGCAGCAGATATAGATGGAGCAACAGCATGGCAGAAGTTTAAGGTGGTAACATACCCGGCATTAAAATCAACAATGGTTACCGTAGTAAGCCTGCGTATCATCTGGGTTTTCTATATTTATGCAGAAGTATATCTGTTGACGAAACAGGTAGATGTTATCGGTGTATATCTGTATGACATGGCATTTGCAACACATGATTTTGGAAAGGCAGCTGCAATATCATTACTGTTGTTTGTACTGATATTTGCATGTGTAATAATGGTTAGAAAGGTGGTGCTCCGCAGTGAGAAAGAGGAATAGGAATGCGAGAAAAATTCGTAAGAATATCGTCTTTTATGTAATACTCATTGCAGTTCTGGCGGTATTAGTATTTCCAATGATTATGATGCTGAGCATCTCTCTGAAAGAAACTTCAGAGACAATTGGATATCCACCGACAATAATACCAAGAAGTTTTACATTAAAGCATTTTGCAGACATATTTAATGAGAGTATTTTTCCGTTTATGAAGTATTTTAAAAACAGTATGTACATAGCGTTGATTACATCAGTGCTGGTAGTGTTCCTTGGAATCTTGGGAGGCTATGCACTGGCAAGACTTCGCTTTAAAGGGAAAAATGTAATGACAGAAATGTTTTTCTTTGTATATATGTTTTCCGGAATTTTATTGATTGTACCATTATATAAGATGCTTGCATCTATCGGATTACGAAATACAAGGGAAGCGGTAATTATCTGTATGATTATCCAGACATTGCCGACAGCTATTTACATGACACGAAGTTATTTTGAAACTGTGCCATATGAGCTGGAAGAGGCAGGAAGGGTAGATGGTTTGTCGCGAATGGGCATTATTTTCCGCATTATGACACCGTTATCTATTCCGGGTCTGATTTCCGTATTTGTATATGCGTTTATGATTGCATGGAATGATGTATTATTTGCATCCATATTCTTAGATTCACCGGATAAATTGACGATTACAATCGGATTGAATTCACTGTTTAATACACCGGATTATATCTGGGGCAGAATGATGGCAGCATCGCTTGTAACTTCACTGCCGATTGTAATTATGTATGCATTTAGTCAGAACCTCATAAAGAGCGGCGCAACCGAAGGCGGCGTGAAAGGTTAATATAGGAAAAGGAGAATATTAATATGAAAAAATTAGTCGCAACAGCCCCAAGAGAGGCAAAACTGGTAGAGTATGAAGACAGACCAATCGCATCAGACGAAGTAAAGGTAAAGGTTGAGTTTGCAGCCCCAAAGCATGGAACAGAGCTGGCAGATTTTCGTGGAACCACACCTTTTATTGATGGAAAATTTGATGATGAGTGGAGAATGTTTGTACAAAGAGATAAAGATGAACCAAGAGGAATTGTCTTTGGTGATTTACCACTTGGAAATATGTTTGTTGGAACCATTATCGAAGCAGGAGCAGATGTTACTGAATATAAAGTAGGTGACAGAGTATGTTCTTATGGACAGATTAAGGAGACCCAGATTGTAAAAGCAGTTAATAATTATAAGCTCCGTAAAATGAAACCGACAGATTCTGCAGCAAATGCAGTATGCTATGACCCTGCTCAGTTTGCTTTGGCATCGGTCCGTGATGCGGAAGTAAGACCGGGAGACTGTGTAGCAGTTATTGGTCTTGGCGCAATTGGTCTGATTGCATTACAGCTTGCAGTAAAAGCTGGTGCAGCAGTTGTAATTGGTGTAGACCCGATTGAACATCGTAGAGAAGTAGCAAAGAAAATGGGCGCTCATTTCACCTTTGATCCGACACAGTGTGATGTTGGTTATGAAATTAAAAAAGCAACCGGAAAAATGGGTGCAGATGGAATTATTGAAACCAGTGGAAGCATGCAGGCATTACAGTCCGCATTAAAAGGAGTTGCATACAATGGAACCATTGCCTATGCAGCATTTGCAAAACCATTTCCGGCAGGTCTCTGGTTAGGACAGGAAGGTCATTTTAATCAGGCAAAAATTGTATTTTCCAGAGCCTGCTCAGAGCCATTGCCAGAATATCCAAGATGGACAAGAAAGAGAATTGAAGATGTGGTATGGAATATGCTGATGAATGGATATTTAGATTGCCGTGATATTGTATATCCGATTATTTCATTTGAAGAAAGTGCAGAAGGATTCTGCAGATATGTAGACAGAGAACCGGATAAGAGCATCAAGCTTGGTGTAACATTTAAATAACAAAGGGCTTTATTGAAAAGGAGGAACAGAATATGTTACTTGGAACACAGGATAGAGACTTTTTTCCAGAAGATTTAGTTGGGAAACTTACATTTGCAAAAGAAATGGGATTCGAATGCTTTGAAATCGATGGAAAAGTTCTGATGGAACAGAAGGATGAATTAAAAGAGGCAATCAAAGAGTCAGGACTTCCGGTATCTTCTGCATGCGGTGGATATCGTGGCTGGATTGGTGACTTTATAGAAGAGCGTCGTCTCAATGGAATTGCAGATTTGAAAGTTATTTTAAAGAATATTGCAGAAGTAGGTGGAACAGGCGTTGTTGTTCCGGCAGCATGGGGTATGTTTACCTATCGTCTGCCACCTATGGTTTCACCAAGAAGTCATGAAGGTGATGTAAAAGCCATCCAGGATTCCCTGAAAGAACTGGATCCGGTAGCCGGAGAATATGGTGTGAAAATTTATCTTGAACCGTTAAACCGTTACCAGGATCATATGTTAAATACGACCAAAGACGGTGTAGACATGATTGACATGGGACATTTCAAAAATGTCCAGATTACAGCAGATTTTTATCATATGTCCATTGAAGAGGATGATATTTCTGAGACCTTAAGAAAATACAAAGATTATATCGGTCATGTACATATTGCAGAAAATCATCGTTATCAGCCGGGTACCGGTTCTATTGATTTTAAACGTCATATGCAGACATTAAAAGAAATCGGATTTGATGGTGCTGTAGTAAATGAAGGAAGAATCCGTGGAGAGAATCCACTGGAAGCATATCAGAAATCAGTAACTTATATGAAACAGTTTATTTAAAGACAGATATACATGACAGAAGGGAAGAAAGAGAATGGAAGAAAAGAAAGTAATTCGAGCCGCAATTATAGGATCAGGTCAGATTGCAAGAACTTCCCATATTCCGGCATACCGTTCAATGGAAAATGTGGAAATCGTGGCAGTAAGTGATGCAAATGAGGCAGCTGCACAAAGGCTTGCAGAGGATTTTGATATTCCTGCATATTATCAGGACAGCACCAGAATGCTTCGGGAAGTAAAACCGGATGTAGTGAGCATTTGTGTTCCAAATAAATTTCACTATCCACTGACAATAGAAGCTTTAAATGCCGGCTGTCATGTATTTTGTGAGAAACCTCCTGCAATGAACCCAAAGGAAGCTTTGGAAATGTGCCAGCTTGCAGAAAAGAATGGATTGCTTCTTACCTACGATTTTCATTTCCGGCAAGGAAGAAATACAGCAATTGCCAAAGAGAAAATTGATAAAGGTGACTTGGGAACAGTGTATTATACCAAAGCTTCCTGGGTGCGCAGAAGAGGAATCCCGGGATGGGGATGTTTTACCAATCGTGAAATGCAGGGCGGTGGGCCGCTCATTGATATTGGAGCCCATATGTTAGATCTTGCATGTTATCTTCTGGATTATCCGGAAATAGCATATGTGTGTGCCGGCAGTTTTGACAAAATCGGAAAGACTGGAAGAAAAGGAATTATGGGAGAATGGAATCCGGATAAATATAGTGTGGAAGACAGTTTGTTTGGGTTCATCAGTTTTACAGATGGAAGAGTTATGCAGCTGGAGACAGCTTTTGCATTAAATATAAAAGAAAAGGATAAGCGGAATGTTGAACTTTGTGGAGAAAAGAGCGGACTATCACTTTTCCCACTGGAAAGTTATCAGGGAGAAGAAATGAGCAATACATCCTATCCGTTTATAGAAGAAATGGAGCTTCATACAAAGGCTTTATATAATTTTATAAAGGCGGTAAGAGGGGAAGAAAAATTGCTGGCAACAGCAGAACAAGGCTATTATGTGCAGAGATTAATCGATGCATTGTATCGTTCAGCGGAGAGTGGAGAACCTGTCATGCTGGAAGAATAGGAGTGGAGTATGTTCTATTATCAACCAATTGAAAATAAAGAGGGACTTTGGCTGGCGGAAGAGCATTATAACAGACGTTACATAGCAAAAACAGAATCAGTATTTGCACAGAGCAATGGTCACTTTGGAGTCAGGGCAATGCTGGAGTTGAGAGGCATTGATGCAACTCCCGGTATGTTTGTGAGCGGATTATACCAAAAGGCACAGGATGGTGAAGTAACAGAACTTGTGAACTGTCCTGATGTGGTAGAATTAGGCATATATATACAGGGAGAGACAGTGAACCTTGACAATGTCCGGGTAGAGGAATTTCAAAGAAAATTAAATCTTTATACCGGGGAACTGCGGATAAATATTCTGTTCCGGACACAAAACGGACTACGTTTCCTGCTCCGGTCAAAACGTTTTGCAACAGATTTTGACAAAACCCTGTTTTACCATAAGACAGAAGTAACATTGCTGGATGGAAATAAGACAACAGTTACATTTGAATATGGAATTAATGGACAGATAACCAATTCCGGAACTTCTCATTTTCAAAAAACAGAATGCAGAGTCTATGGAAAAGAGATTATGGCATATCATGGCGCACTGCAGGATGATGGACTGGAAATACTGACAGGAACCTGTTTTGAAAAAAATCAGGAACAGCAGGACTGCTCCTATCATTTAAAGAGACGCAGTATCTACGCCAAAAACAGCATCTTAATGGAAAAGGGAGATGCGATAACTCTGTTTCGGATTTCTCATATACAGGAAGATTCCGCAGAATGTAAAGATGTTCTGGAAGAAAAATTAGAAAAAATACAGCAGCAGTTAAAGCGTGGATATGAGCAGGCAATAGCAAACCAGAAAAAAAGTATGGAAGGGTTCTGCCAAAGAGCTGCAATTGAAATTGATGGAGCCAGTCTGCAGGAAAAGGCAGGAATTGCATTTGCACAGTATCAGATGTATGGCATGGATCCGGCTTATACCAACCGGTATAGCATAGGGGCAAAAGGGTTAACCGGTGAAGGTTATAAAGGACATGTATTCTGGGATACAGAATTGTTCATCCTGCCATTTTTTGTCGCTGAGTTTCCGGAGGCGGCAAGAAAGTTATTGGAGTACCGCTATAGAGGAAAAGCCGGTGCAAAAAGAAAAGCAGAAGATTATGGCTTTCAGGGATTTATGTATCCCTGGGAATGTGCAAAGGATGGCTTTGAAGAAACACCGCTTTATGCAGCGTTAAATATACATACCGGTAAGGCAAATAAAGTATGGTCGGGTATCAAAGAGCATCATGTAACCGCAGATATTGCATTTGCAATAAGCCGTTATTATTATTGGAGTAATGACAGGGAGTTTTTGAATCAGTATGGAACAGAAATACTTTGTGAAACAGCAAATTTCTGGGTGTCCAGAGCAGAAGAACGGAATGAAAGACTGGAAATTCTCAATATCATCGGACCGGATGAATATAATGAGCATATTGATAATAATGCTTATACCAATTATATGGCGGCATATAATGTAAAACTTGCCCTGAAAGCATCCAAGGAAGCATTGGATAGTCCATATGTTAAAAAGATGAAGGAAAATGGAACCCTGAAAGTCATGCAGGAAAAGTGGCAGTATTTTCTGGAACACATTTACCTTCCAAAGCCGGATAAAAATGGAATTATTCCGCAAGATGATGCATTTCTTGGCAAAGAAGAATTAAAGGATATTGAAAAATACAGACAATCACCTGTGAAACAATCCGTTTTGCTGGATTATTCCAGAGATGAAGTGGTAGATATGCAGGTATTGAAACAGGCAGATTTAGTAATGCTGTTTACACTTTTTCCGGGACTGTTTCCAGCAGATGTTGTAAAGAAAAATGTTCTGTTTTATGAAAAAAGGACTTTGCATGATTCCTCCTTAAGTTATTGCGCCCATGCACAGATTTGCGCAGAAATAGGGGAGATGGAGATGGCAGAAAGATTTTTTGCCAAGGCATTGGAAACGGATTTATGCGACAACCCGCAGGATTCTGTAGATGGTATTCATGCAGCATCCTTAGGCGGAATCTGGAAATGTGTTATTGCAGGATTTGCAGGAGTATCCTGTGATGAAGATGGTATTATATTAGCTCCACATCTTTTGGAACACTGGAATTCCATAAAATTTTCTGTTATGGTGCAAGGACAAAAAATGGACTGCTTTATGGATAAAGAAAATATTTCGCTCCATTTATGTAACAGCGGAAAAAGCAAGGAACCGGTAACCATAAAAGTCCAGGGAAAAAAATATATTCTGAAAGATGACCTGCATTTGAAATATGGAAAGGAATAAGGATATGAAGGCAATCATATTTGATCTGGATGGAGTATTGGTGCATACAGACCAGTATCATTATCAGGCATGGAAAAGTCTTGCAGATGAATTAAATCTTCCGTTTGATGAAAAGAAAAATGACAGACTGCGTGGAATCAGCCGTATGGAGAGTCTTGAGATTGTATTAGAAGACTCAGATAAGACTTACACCAATGAAGAGAAGGAGCATATGGCAGAAAAGAAAAATGAAATATACCGCCGGTTATTATCACAGATGACTCCACAGGATGTGAAAGCTGAAGTAAGGGAAGCGTTATCACGGTTAAAAAGTATGGGTTATCTTCTTGCGGTCGGTTCCTCCAGCAAAAATGCAAAATATATTCTGGAGAGAACGGCATTGACGGGATATTTTGATGCAATTTCAGACGGAAATGGATTACAGCATTCCAAACCGAATCCGGAAGTTTTTTTGAAGGCAGCAGATATGCTGTTGGTGAGACCGGAACTCTGTTATGTGGTAGAAGATGCAGAGGCTGGTATACAGGCAGCAAAAGCAGCCGGAATGGTGGCAATTGCATAGGCAGTGCTGCGAAATGTAATATTTCAGACTTTTCAATTCATGATTTTTGTGACATACTTCAGGTAGTAGAATAAGCAAATGAGGAAAATCCAATGAAAGTAATCGTAGCAATAGATTCATTAAAAGGCAGTTTAAGTTCCTTAGAGGCGGGAAAAGCCGCAGAAGAAGGAATAAAGAGGGCGATGCCTGAAGCAGAAATAATTATAAAGCCGGTAGCAGACGGTGGCGAAGGAACAGTATCTGCGCTGACAAGCGGTCTGAATGGCAGATTGGAAAAAGCAGAAGTGACAGGACCACTTGGTCAGAAAGTAAAGGCGGTCTATGGGATTCTTCCGGACAAAACTGCTGTAATAGAAATGGCAGAAGCAGCTGGTCTGCCACTGGTGCCGGTGGATAAACGAAATCCAATGGAAACCACTACTTATGGTGTGGGGGAACTGATAAGCCATGCCATGGACAGAGGCTGCCGTAAGTTTATCGTTGGAATTGGCGGCAGTGCCACCAATGATGGCGGTTCCGGAATGCTGCAGGCATTAGGCTGTCATTTTTATAAAAAAGATGGAATCGAAATAGGATTTGGAGCAAAAGAACTGAAAGACCTGGAAACGATAGATACGGAGGCGTTGGATAAGAGGCTGAAAGAATGTACCTTTGAAATAGCCTGTGATGTGACAAATCCATTATGTGGCACAACAGGTGCCAGCGCTGTGTTTGCACCACAGAAGGGTGCAGATGAAGCAATGCTGGTAAAACTGGATGAGGCGTTATCTCATTTTGCTGATGTATCAGAAAAGGCTTTAGGAGTAGACAACCGGAACATGCCGGGAGCCGGAGCAGCAGGCGGACTGGGCTTTGCATTTGCATCCTATCTGGGCGGGGATTTACGTCCGGGCGTAGAGATAGTATTAGATGCGGTATTGCCGGAGAAAGAATTAAGTGAAGCCGATATCGTAGTGACCGGAGAAGGAAGATTTGACGGACAGACTGCTATGGGAAAAGCGCCGGTTGGAATTGCAAAGCGGGCAAAAGAAAAGGGCTGCATGGTACTGGTATTTGCCGGAAGCATTGAACCGCAGGGCGTCCGGAAAGTGCAGGATGATATGCAGCTTATCGATGGAGCATTTCCAATTTTGCCGGGTGTGATGACATTGGAAGAAGCCATGCAGAAGACTGTGGCATATGAGAATATGAGCTATACGGCAGAGCAGGTATTCCGGGTGATTGGAAATTGTCAGAAGTGACGAAATTTTCCGGTATAATTTGGCAAATATTACGGCTTGTAATTGCTGGATTTGCATGGTACCATAAATATATCAATTGAGAACAAGATTGTAACTCCTTGGAGGCATTACTTGTACAGCTTTTCGTTGTATGGTGCCAAAGAGGAGCTTTTTTGTTGCAGCAAATGGAAATTTCCGAGAGGATTGTTATCCTGGAAACAGGAGCATTACCCAAAGGACATAGTAAAGCGCGTGCTATGTGTTTTGGGTATTTTTTGTTAAAAATGATTGTTATAAAACGAGGCAGCAGAAAGGAGAGTGTTTCATATGCAGAGTAAATTTGAAAAAATAGCGGAAGAAATACTGGAAAGAATAGGGGGAGCAGCAAATATAAGTAATTGCACACATTGTATGACCAGACTGCGGTTTACATTAAAAGATACCAGCCTGGTGAAAGCAGAGGAAATAGAGGCATTACAGGGAGTACTGGGCATAAAAAATGCAGGAGGACAATTTCAGGTAATCATTGGAAAAGATGTGAATGATGTCTATGACTGTGTCTGCAAAATTGCAAATATCAAAACTACAGAATTAGATATTACAGATGGAGAAGAGGCTGGAGAAAAGAAAAAAATCGGACAGCAGATATTAGATTATATCAGCAATGCATTCATACCATTGGTTCCGGCACTGGTTGGTTCCGGTATGTTAAAGGGATTCCTGTCCTTGTTTACTTATTTAGGCTGGCTGGATGCAACCAGCGCAACGTATGCTGTATTGTCAGCAGCAGGAAATGCAGTATTTTATTTTATACCGCTTTTAATTGCATATAATACAGCAAAATATTTAAAAGCAAATATTGTTGTTGCAATGGTTATCATGGGAGCGTTGATGGAACCGAATTTTACGGCACTGGCAGGAGCAGAAGACCCATTAACATTATTTGGACTGCCGTTAACGGTAATAACATATTCTTCCATGATTATACCAGCATTAATTATAGTACCTATACAGGCTCAGCTGGAAAAATTACTGAAGAGGTTTATTCCCAAATCAATCCAGTTATTATTTGTGCCACTGATTACCATTTTTGTTATGGTGGTATTGAGTGTATTGGTAATTGGCCCGGCATCCAGTGAATTGTCCAATCTGATTGGAAAGGCAAGTAACTGGCTGAATGATACCAATGCAGTTTTGTTTGGAATTCTGGTAGGTGGAACTGTTGGATATCTGACTATTCTTGGTGTACATATGGCACTGGTACCTATTATCATGTTGAATTTTACAAATATGGGAGCTGACCCGGTATTGGCATTTATGAGTGCAACCTGTTATGCACAGATTGGAGTGGCATTTGCTATCTGGTTCAGAAGCAAAGACAAGGAAGTAAAATCTCTTGCAGGAGCAAGCGGAATTACCGCATTACTTGCCGGAGTGACAGAGCCGATTCTCTTTGGCGTATGTATGAAATATAAACGTTCTTATGCAGTGATTGGTATTGCCGGAGCCCTGGGCGGTATGATAATGGGAATTTTCGGATGTAAGGCAATGGGATTTGTCAATGCAGGAATTTTAGGATTATCCGGATATTTTTCAGATACATTTGGATTCTATTTACTGGCAGCAGCAGTAAGTATGGTCGCAGGATTTATTTTGATGGCAGTGTTTGGATTTGGTAAAGGAGAGAGAAAGGATGCAGCAAGATAAAGGAAGCTTTCCAGATGATTTTCTGTGGGGTGGTGCTGTTTCAGCGTGTCAGACAGAAGGCGGCTGGAATGTAAATGGAAAAGGAGCCAGCATAGCAGACTGTATGGCATTGGGAGATAAGGAGGAGGGGAGAAAATGCTTCCCCTCCTTAGATAAAAAATATATTTATCCATCTCATTATGGAAATCATTTTTATGAGCATTATGAAGAAGATATCAAATTATTTGCAGAAGCAGGATTTCGATGTTTCCGGATGTCTGTTGCGTGGACAAGAATATTCCCAACGGGAGAGGAAGAAACTCCGAATCAGGCAGGCTTAGACTACTATAGAAGCGTGTTTGAAACCTGCAGAAAATATAAGATAGAGCCGATAGTTACAATTCTGCATTATGATCTGCCATTGGCACTTGCAATGAAATATGAAGGCTGGAGTAATCCAAAGCTGATCCCGCTATATGAAAAATATGCAAAAACCATAATCGATGAATATGCAGATCTGGTGGTTTACTGGATTCCTTTTAATGAGATAAACTGCCTGACACTGCCGCTTGGAACAGTATTTGGCGGTGGAATAATCGAAAAAGAAGGATGCAATATTTTACCGGAACAGGATGACATGGAAAGAAGATACCGGTGTTTGCATCACCAGTTTCTTGCGGCAGCATGGGTAAGTGCATATGCACATGAAAAATATCCACATATCAGGGTTGGTACAATGATTGCCTATTACTGTACCTATCCTTATTCCTGCAGACCGGAGGATGTAAGAATGGCACAGGAGCATCATAAGATTCACAATCTCTTTTGCCTGGATGTGCGGTTAAAAGGAAAGTATCCATGGTATATGAAAAAGTTTTTCCGGAAAAATAAGATTTCGATAACATGCAGTAAAGAAGAGGAAGAACTTTTGCAGAAAGGAACAGCCGATTTTTGTGGATTCAGTTATTATTTTTCGAATTGTATCAGTGGACAGCAGGGATTGGAGTCCTCCATGGGAAACCTGATGGTAGGAGTGAAGAATCCATATTTAAAACAAAGTGAGTGGGGCTGGCAGATTGATGCAGAGGGACTTCGGATTGCTTTGAATGAATTGTATGGAAGGTATGAAGTCCCGCTTATGGTATTGGAAAATGGTCTGGGAGCACGAGACCATATAGAAAATGGAAAAATTCAGGATACCTACCGCATTGCCTATTTAAAGGAACATATAAATGCCGTAAAAGAAGCACTGGAAGATGGTGCGGATGTGAAGGCTTATACGGCGTGGGGATGTATAGATTTAGTAGGTGTGAGTACAGGTGAAATGGATAAACGCTATGGAATTATTTATGTAGACTTTGATAACAAAGGAAATGGAAGTGGAAAGAGAATTCCAAAAGAATCTTATTACTGGTACCGTCAGGTTATAGAAAGCGGGGGAAAAGAGAGTTTATCATATGAGAGAAAGAGATAAAATAAAGCAACAGTTTGAATATTTTGTCCAGGGTCTGGAAAAGAATGATGCGAAGTTCTGGGAGGTGGTCATTGCCAAAGATTGCAGAATGCAGTCGGAAACGGTTGGAGATGCGGAGGGATTTGATGCAGTCAAAGAGAAATTGGTCTGGAGAGGACCAAAGCTGGATTTCAGCCGGTACCGGATTTACAATACATGTATTTTTCAGGAAAAGGATCAGGCGGTGCAGTCGGCATATGTGATTGCAACAGTGGGAGTGAAGGAAGATTATTATTTACACTGGTTTACATTTGGCGGACACTATCTGATAAACTGGATAAAGGAAGATGCGATATGGAAAATGAGTAGTCTGAAATACTGCCATGATATGGAATGCGGAAATACATCCTTTGTCCGTGGATGGTGGAAGTTAATTGATTATGATATCTGGACCGGCTATAAAAAACATCCTGTTATTTCAAAAGAGGAAGCACCATGGCGGGTAATGGACAATGGGGAAGACTGGACAGAGGAAGAAAAGATTGCAGATCTGTTCTGCCGGTATGCATGGGGGATTGATGAGGATGACTTTGAGATTACAGCATCGGTTATGACAGAGACGATTCAGTCGAATATACCGGGAAACTCCTTTGAAGGAAAAAAGGAACTGCTCACTATGCTGCAGGGAAAGCGGAAAAAGGAAAACAGTATGTCGCATGTGGGAAAGATTGTGTCGATAAAGCAAACCGGCAATGAAGCAGAAATGGTGGTATGGCGGTATGAACCGCACAGAATCGGCACAAAATTTACCCATGCTGGTAATATTGATACTATGTTTTATTCGGTAGACTACCTGTGGCACCTGAAAAAAGAGGATGGCAGGTGGTTGGTAACAGGAATCGATTATAATATTGGTGTATTTGGTGAAAAAGATGATGGAAGATACTATCAGTAACGTAGTATAATAGAGAAAACTCATGTGGAGGAAAAAGCGATGCTTGCAATTAAGAAAATCAATAATAATGTAGCAGTATGTAAAGATGGGAATGGTTGTGAATTAATTGCTTTTGGAAAGGGAATTGGATTTCCACAGATGCCATATGAGATAAAACTGGAAAATATAGACAGGACATTTTACAATATCAGCGCACAGTACATGGGACTGATGAATGAACTGCCGATGGATATCATAGAATTTACAATGAAAATACTGCCGGTGGTACAGAGCAAGCTGGATTATGATTTAAATCCAAATCTTGTGCTGACACTGGCGGACCATCTGGCATTTGCAATGGAGCGGGAGAGGAAGAAAATTTATATTGAGATGCCGCTTATTTATGACATGGAGCAGCAGTATCCCATGGAAATGAAATTGAGCCGGTATATTGTGGCACAAATGGACAAAGTATTTCATGTGAAATTAAAAAGAAATGAATTATCAGGAATTGCCATGTCTATCATAAGTGCAAAGATTACATCCGAGCAGAAGACAAATGGAACGGATAAGATTGACTTCGAAGGCGTATTGAAGGATATCGGCCGGATTATAGAAAAGGAGCTTCATATCGTGGTAAATAAAGAATCCTTTGATTATGCCAGATTTGCAACTCATATAAAATATCTTTTGGACCGGATTTGCAGTAAACAATATATTGATACGGATAATATCACACTGTATCAGAATCTCAGGGAAGAGTTTGCGGATATTTCCAGATGTGTGGACTGTATTATAGAATATCTGAATCAGAAATTAGATTGTGAAGTAACAGAAGAGGAAAAAATGTATCTGATTCTGCATGTAAACCGGATTTGCAGTAAGGAAAAATGTGCAGAAGAAACAGAGGATGGGAAAGGAAATAGATAATGTTTTTTAAGAAAAAAGAAAGTGGAGAAGAAATATTTGCTCCGATGAATGGAAAATATATCGAACAGGCACAGATTCCGGATGCAATATTTGCAGAAGGAATGCTGGGAACAGGATGTGGTATCTGCCCGGAAGATGGCACCGTTTATGCACCGGCAGATGGTAAAATCGTTTCTGTGGCAGAAACTGGACATGCCATTGGAATAGAGACACCAAAGGGTGCAGAACTGCTGATTCATATAGGTATGGATACAGTGGAACTGAATGGACAGGGCTTTGAAGTATTTGCAAAAGAAGGGAACAAGGTAACAAAGGGACAGAAACTTATAAGCTGTGATCTGGAATTTGTGAAATTAAAAGGATTTTCTACAGTTACCGCATTGGTTGTCACCAATGCTGCTGAATTTAATGAAATTTATTTTGAAACAGGAAAAACATTTCCTGCCACAGCTTTGCTGGGCGAAGTAAGAAAATAATTTCAGGCGAGTTCCTTATATCCTAATTCATACAGTAATTCATTTACATCTGAGAGTGCACAGTTCCGCTGCAGGGAAAAGATAATCGCGCTGTCCCGTTCTATACGGGCATAGAGAATGGGATATCCGGTGGCTTTTAAAAGATTCTGTACTTCCGTAAAGGATAAATGCATGGCAAAGCAGAGAGCAAGCACTTTGTCTCTGGAAGGACGCTTGCGTCCATCAAAAATCTGATAACAGTAGTTACGGTCAAGACCGCTTTTCCGAATGAGAGAAGGCAGGTCTTGATTTTTTGTATGAATCAGCTGATTGAGATAATCGGAAACAGAGACCTGTACCAGCTCTGGTTCTTCCTGCTCGGTATAATCGGAGAAGGAAGGCGTATTTTTTAAAATATCTAAAAGTTCCTGCGTTGATTTTTTCATTTGGCGAATCCACCCATTTCTGCTATAGTGATATTGATTATCATAGAATGCAGAAGATAAAAATGCAAGAGAAAAAGGGAGTCTGACAGCAATGAGCGAAAAATTATACCAGGAGTTTCAAAGAAAACAGCAGGTGCCATTGACGATATTGGGAGGTAAGATGCCTTATCAGACGCAGCTGGTGCAGGACACTTCCACGGGAAGGATTCTGGTTCAAAAAATTATAAAGAAAGAAAATATTCCCATTTATTGTAAATTACAGAACCTGCAAAGTCCACATCTTGTAAGAATCATAAGCTGCAAAGAGCAGCAGGATGTGGGCGTGATATTAGAAGAATATATCAGCGGAGAAACACTGGATGAAAAATTGCGGCGATATGGGACAATGCCGCCGGAACTTGTCGGAAATTATGCACAGCAGCTGTTGGAGGTGCTGGAGCAGATTCATGCACAGGGAATTGTACATCGGGATATTTCACCGAAAAATATATTGATTTCCACAGATGGAGTTGTAAAATTACTGGATTTTGACATTTCTCGGCAATGGAAAATGAACCGGAATGCAGACACAACGATTCTTGGAACGGCTGGCTTTGCATCTCCGGAACAGTATGGTTTCCTTCAGACAGATGCAACGGCAGATATTTATGCAGTGGGTGTTCTGATGAATGTGATGTTAGAGGGCGTGCTGCCGAATGTACGGCTGACAGGGAAAAAACCATTCCAGGGTATCATAAAAAAGTGCATAGAGATTGACCCACAGAACCGCTACCAGAGTGTCAGTGAACTCAGGCTGGCATTTAAACCGGAGAGACAAATGCCCCAGGGGAAGCAGACGATTCTTCCGGGCTTCCGGACCGGAGTTGTCTGGAAAGAGATACTGGCAGTTTTTATTTATCTGTTTCTGATTATAGGCAGTATACAGTTTATGATGATGTATGGTAAAACGCCGGCCGCTTTTGGACTGGAAGCAATTGCGGTACTTATCTATGCATGGCTGTCCTGCGCGGTGGGATTCAATTTCCTGCTGTGGGATACCAAAGTCCCGGGAATCCGTTCGCTTCAGAAACCGGTACGGATAATCATCCGGATTATCCTGGCACTTATCCTTTTCTATTTTGGAATGCTACTGGAAAATTATGTAAAATTTACGCTGCTTGGGCTGACACCACAATAGAAATTGCCTGGCAGGAAGAGACAGGAAAATGATTGACATAAAAACGATTTAAAAATGTATGCCGTCAGCATACCACAAAACCTTCCGACTCATATATGATTGTCTCATACATAAGATTTATGAAAACGGGAGGCATAAGATGGAAAAAGTAAAGAAACCAATTTATAAGAAATGGTGGTTCTGGGTAATTATCGTTGTAGTCGTATTTGCAATTGCAGCAGGCGGTGGAAGCAGCAAGAAGGATTCGGATAAGAATTCTGTTACAGACACAGAACAGGCAGAGAGCGGCAAGAGCAAAGATACTGATAAAGATGCTGGGAAGGAAGATGCTCCGGAAGAAGATTTATCACAAATCGAGACGGACTATACCCTTGGAGCAGGACATTACACAGCAGGTGTTGACCTTCCAGTTGGTAAGTGCAATCTGACAGCAGTAAGCGGAAATGGAAATGTCAGCAGCAGTAATATGTTTAATGGCGGCATCAATGCAATGTTTGGCGTGGATGATGGGAACGGACTTTATGAATCCTTTTTTAATGGATTGAAAATAAAGGAAAACGTGGAACTTAAGATTTCAGGAGATGTAGTAGTACAGGTCAGCTATACAGAAGTAACCGGAGGCATGAGTGGAAGAGAATATGATGAATCAGCGGCAGTGGAATTAGGCAGTGGCAATTATACGGCAGGCACAGATTTCCCGGCAGGAACGTATACCGTAACAGCTGTGGATGGAACCGGAAACGTCAGCACATCAAATTTATATGATGGTGGAATGAATGAGATGTTTGGAGTAGACGATGGAAATGGTCTTTATACACCAGAAGTGAAAAATGTGGAACTGAGTGATGGCGTGGAATTGAAGGTGAGCGGAGTAAACATTCGCCTGGTGCCAGTGAAAGAATAGTTTGGATTTCAGAAAACAGAACAGAAAAGTATAATAAAAAACAGAACAGAAGAGCACAACGGAAAATGTCTTTGATAAAGGACAAGGCTGTTGTGCTTTTCCTGTTTCACAGGAAATACTACGAGAACTGGAATTCGTCTCTTGAGAAAAATCATAAGGGATTATACAATAAGAGAAAGTTATAAAAGGTTATAAAAGAATTAAAAAGTTATAAAGAGTTATAAAAGGAGTACACAAAATGACAATCCGTACCGCGCAGATGGAAGATATTGATGCAATTACAGCAGTGGAGACAGAATGTTTTCCACCGGCAGAAGCAGCAACGAGGGAAGAATTCGCAGAACGTTTAAAATATTATAAAGACCATTTCTGGCTGATGTTCGATGGGGGACATCTGGTGGCATTTGTTGATGGCATGGTGACTAATCAGAAAGACCTTACAGATGAAATGTATGAAAAGGCAGACCTGCATGAGGAGCAGGGGGACTGGCAGATGATTTTCGGTGTGAATACCATTCCTGCATACCGAAGACACGGTCGTGCAGAACAGTTATTAAAAAGAGCTATTGCGGATGCGAAAGCCCAGGGAAGAAAAGGGCTGGTGCTGACCTGCAAGGATAAGCTGATACATTACTATGCAAAATTTGGATTTGAAAATGAAGGCATTTCAGAATCCACTCATGGTGATGTGGTCTGGAACCAGATGCGTCTGACTTTTCAAAAATAAGATAAACAGGAATCAGAGGATATAGAAAATGAAATATCAAAAAGTGGTAGAGGGAAAATTTGTAGACCGTCCCAACCGTTTTATTGCGCATGTTAAAATTGATGGAGAACTTCAGACGGTGCATGTAAAAAATACCGGGCGCTGCAAGGAACTGCTGCTTCCGGATGCAGCGGTCTATCTGGAAGTGGCAGACAATCCAAAACGAAAGACAGCATATGATCTGATTGCTGTATATAAAGAAAATTTCGGGCTTATTAATATAGATAGTCAGGCGCCTAACAAGGTGGCAAAAGAATGGCTTGAGACACAATCGTTTGATTTGATCAGACCGGAATATAAATATGGAAATTCCAGGATAGATTTTTATATGAAAAAAGGACAGCAGGAATATTTAATGGAAGTAAAGGGCTGTACTTTGGAACGTGATGGCATTGGTTATTTCCCGGATGCACCGACGGAACGTGGCGTGAAACATTTGCGGGAGCTGGCAGAAGCAAGGAAGGCTGGCTATGAATGTATATTGGCATTTGTAATTCAGATGGAAGGTGTGGAAGAAGTGCGGGCAAATGTAATGACCCATCCTGAGTTTGGAAAAGCATTGGAAGAGGCAGGTGCAGCAGGCGTAAAGATATGGTTTCTTATGTGTAAAGTAGAAAAGGACGGCCTCAGCGTGAAAGACTGGGCTCAGCGTGCAGAAACAGCGGACACACGATTGCATTCAAATGGTTAATTGCCAAAGGAAGAATAATTAAGGAGAATACGGCGAATGGATTGCAAAGAAGTAAGAGTTGATATGAGAATACCAAATCCAAAAGACCGGGAAGAAAATGTAAGGGCGGCGCAGATTATGTTTCAAATGAACCATACGATGCCTTTTACGGAAGAATATCAGACACTTTTAAAAGAATTGTTTGGAGAGAACCTTGGAGAGGGAAGCTACGTTGCAGCACCAATCAGTGGTGCCTGTGTCAGTACCATGAAAATTGGAAAAAATGTTTATATTAATTCTGGGCTGCTGGCAATGGCACGTGGTGGAATCGCCATAGAGGATGGCGTGCAGATTGCAGCTAATGTCCAGCTGATTTCGAATAATCATGATCCTTATGATTTGTCGATACTGACCTGCAAGCCGGTGCTAATTAAAAAAGCCGCATGGATTGGCGCGGGCGCAAGCATCCTGCCGGGGGTAAGCATTGGAAAACATGCCATCGTCGGGGCAGCATCAGTAGTGACAAAAGATGTGCCGGACTATGCAGTCGCAGTCGGAAATCCGGCAAGGGTAATAAAGTATCTGGATGCCAGCCGTTTCGAAGAGATATAAGGAATAGATTTTATGGGATGGCAGGCAATATATAGCCAGGAAAAGAGTGCTGCGCTTCAATATTGTAATGGTGGGTTCCCATCGCAACCGGGCTACATAGTCGGGAAAAGGGTACTACGCTTCGATGACATTTTTTACTGAGAAGCAGCATAATTAGGAGGAAGAATGATAGCTGAAAAATAGTTGGTTAACAGAAATATCATACTAACGCTAATAATATAGAAGAAATGGTATGAAAAATGAGGGAAAATCTCTTGAAAAGTAAGCTATAAAGCAGAAAAATCATACTTAAAAGAAGATAAAGACAGATTTAGTATGAGAAAAGTAAGAAAAGTTGCGGAAAAATCATACTAAAAGGAATATGTTGCTGCATTTAGTGTGAAAAGATGCCACTTCAATTCCGCTGCGCTCCATCTCAGTCGTGGCTGTCGCCACGTCATCAGAAAGCCCCAGCCGGCGAGCCAGAGAACTTCGATTCCGCTGACGCTCCATCTCAGTCGTGGCTGTCGCCACATGAACGGAAAGATTCAGGCATAAGAACGAGAACCGCAACTTCGATTCCGCTGACGCTCCATCTCAGTCGTGGCTGTCGCCACATCATCAGAAAGCCCCAGCCAGCGAGCCAGAGAACTTCGATTCCGCTGCGCTCCATCTCAGTCGTGGCTGTCGCCACATCAAAAAGAAAGCTTTCAGCCGTTATCAAATAAATTTGAACAGCTGAAAGCCTTCTTTTTTTCTCTGGCTCGTAGCTTACACGAAAAATTTGCTTGACAAGTGGCGAATCGGCTTATATACTGAATTAGTGTGCATACAAATGCACATTTATCAAATAATAGCACAGGAGGTGAAAATAATGCCAACATTTAACCAGTTAGTAAGAAAAGGACGTCAGACATCTGTTAAGAAGTCTACTGCACCTGCACTTCAGAAGGGCTACAATTCTTTAAAGAAGAAAGCAACTGATACTTCTGCTCCTCAGAAGAGAGGTGTTTGTACCGCTGTTAAGACAGCTACACCTAAAAAACCTAACTCAGCTCTTAGAAAGATCGCCAGAGTACGTCTTTCCAACGGAATCGAAGTAACAAGCTACATTCCAGGAGAGGGACACAACTTACAGGAACATAGCGTTGTTCTTATCCGTGGTGGTCGTGTTAAGGACTTACCAGGTACAAGATACCATATTATCCGTGGAACTCTTGATACAGCAGGAGTCGCTAACAGAAAACAGGCTCGTTCCAAATACGGCGCTAAGAGACCAAAAGACGCTAAATAAGCTTAGCGCACACCAATAGTATCACAAACAGAGCTAAAGGTAAGTGTTGGAATTATTGTCACATACGATATATTTCCGCACGAACACATTTTAGAGAGACACATGTGAGTACCGTTGAATTAATCGAAACAAATACTACATGACAGGCACAATGACCTGTGATGCAAAACATGATTAAGGAGGGAAGTAACGTGCCACGTAAAGGACATACTCAGAAAAGAGACGTATTAGCAGATCCGATGTACAATAACAAAGTGGTTACCAAGCTTATCAACAACATTATGTTAGATGGTAAGAAAGGTATTGCACAGAAGATTGTATACGGTGCATTTGACAGAGTTGCAGAGAAGACTGAGAGACCAGCTCTTGAAGTATTCGAGGAAGCTATGAACAACGTTATGCCAGTACTTGAGGTAAAGGCTAGACGTATCGGTGGAGCAACTTACCAGGTACCTATCGAAGTTAGACCGGACCGTCGTCAGGCTCTGGCTCTTCGTTGGCTTACACTGTTTTCACGCAAGAGAGGCGAGAAGACAATGGAAGAAAGACTGGCAAATGAGATCATGGATGCAGCAAACAATACTGGTGCATCTGTAAAGAAAAAAGAAGATATGCACAAGATGGCAGAAGCAAACAAAGCTTTCGCACACTATCGTTTCTAATCAGAACGAGAGCATATTTTTTCGGTTAAGAAAATTAGGAGGAAAAAACCTTGGCTGGAAGAGAATATCCGTTAGAGAGAACCAGAAACATTGGTATTATGGCGCACATCGATGCTGGTAAAACAACGTTGACAGAGCGTATCCTTTATTATACCGGTGTTAACTATAAGATTGGTGATACTCATGAAGGTACTGCTACCATGGACTGGATGGAGCAGGAGCAGGAAAGAGGTATTACCATTACTTCAGCCGCTACGACATGTCACTGGACTTTGGAAGAGTTTACAAAGCCAAAGAAAGGTGCTTTAGAGCATCGTATCAATATCATTGATACTCCTGGACACGTAGACTTTACGGTTGAGGTTGAGCGTTCACTTCGTGTACTGGACGGCGCTGTCGGCGTGTTCTGCGCAAAAGGTGGAGTAGAGCCTCAGTCAGAAAATGTATGGCGTCAGGCTGACACATACAACGTACCTAGAATGGCATTCATTAACAAAATGGATATCTTAGGTGCAAACTTCTACGGAGCTGTAGATCAGATTCGTACAAGATTAGGTAAAAATGCAATCGTTCTTCAGTTACCAATCGGTAAAGAAGATGATTTCAAGGGAATTATCGATTTGTTTGAAATGAAAGCTTACATCTACAATGATGATAAGGGAGATGATATCTCCGTAACAGACATTCCGGACGATATGAAAGACGACGCAGAATTATATCATACCGAACTGGTTGAGAAAATCTGTGAGTTAGATGACGACCTTATGATGCAGTATTTAGAGGGAGAAGAGCCATCTGTTGAAGATATGAAGGCTGCCCTCAGAAAAGGTACCTGCGAGTGTACAGCAGTTCCGGTATGTTGTGGTTCTGCTTACCGTAACAAGGGTGTTCAGAAATTATTGGATGCTATCGTAGAATATATGCCAGCTCCAACAGACATCCCAGCTATTAAGGGTGTTGACCTTGAAGGAAATGAAGTAGAGAGACATTCATCTGATGATGAACCATTCTCCGCTCTTGCATTCAAGATTATGACTGACCCATTCGTAGGAAAACTTGCATTCTTCCGTGTTTACTCTGGTGTAATGAACTCAGGATCTTACGTACTGAATGCAACAAAAGATAAAAAAGAACGTGTAGGCCGTATCCTTCAGATGCATGCAAACAAGAGAGCAGAGCTTGAAAAAGTTTACTCTGGAGATATTGCAGCAGCCGTTGGATTTAAGTTTACAACTACTGGTGATACCATCTGTGATGAACAGCATCCGGTTATCTTAGAGTCCATGGAATTCCCAGAGCCAGTTATCGAGCTTGCTATCGAGCCTAAGACAAAAGCTGGACAGGGTAAGATGGGTGAAGCTCTTGCAAAACTTGCAGAAGAAGATCCTACTTTCCGTGCTCATACAAATACAGAAACAGGACAGACCATCATCGCTGGTATGGGTGAGCTCCATCTGGAAATCATCGTTGACCGTCTGCTTCGTGAATTCCACGTAGAAGCAAACGTAGGTGCTCCACAGGTTGCTTACAAAGAGACATTTACAAAGCCAGTTGATCAGGAATACAAATATGCAAAACAGTCTGGTGGACGTGGACAGTACGGACACTGTAAAGTTAAATTCGAGCCGATGGATGCTAACGGAGATGAACTCTTCAAGTTTGATTCTGCAGTTGTTGGTGGTGCTATTCCTAAGGAATACATCCCTGCAGTAGGCGAAGGTATCGAAGAAGCTACCAAAGCTGGTATCCTTGCAGGATTCCCAGTAGTAGGTGTTCATGCTACCGTATATGATGGATCTTACCATGAGGTCGATTCATCTGAGATGGCATTCCACATTGCCGGATCCATGGCTTTCAAAGAGGCTATGGCAAAAGCAGCTCCTGTAATTCTTGAGCCAATCATGAAAGTTGAAGTTACTATGCCGGAAGAGTACATGGGAGATGTTATTGGTGACATTAACTCTCGTCGTGGACGTATCGAAGGTATGGATGACATCGGTGGTGGAAAAATGGTTAAAGCATATGTTCCACTTGCTGAGATGTTTGGATACTCAACAGACTTACGTTCCAGAACTCAGGGACGTGGTAACTACTCAATGTTCTTCGAGAAATATGAGCAGGTTCCGAAGTCTGTACAGGACAAGATTGTTGCATCTAAAGCAAAATAATAAAAATGCTTGAAAAACTCGCAAGTTTTTTATATAATCAGAAATAGCCGAGTGACTTATTAAAATGTAAAAATAAGCGCCCAGAAAGGGCATAAAATTAAGGAGGACGTTTTAAAATGGCAAAAGCTAAGTTTGAAAGAACCAAACCACATTGTAATATCGGAACCATTGGTCACGTAGACCATGGTAAAACAACTTTAACAGCAGCTATTACAGCAGTTTTAGCAGCAAGAGTTGCAGGTAATACAGCTACAGATTTCGCTAACATCGATAAAGCTCCAGAAGAGAGAGAAAGAGGTATCACTATCTCTACAGCTCACGTTGAGTATGAAACAGAGAAGAGACATTACGCACACGTTGACTGTCCTGGACATGCTGACTACGTAAAGAACATGATTACCGGAGCAGCTCAGATGGACGGCGCTATCCTTGTTGTTGCTGCAACTGATGGTGTTATGGCTCAGACAAAGGAGCACATCCTTCTGTCTCGTCAGGTAGGTGTACCTTACATCGTTGTTTTCTTAAACAAATGTGATATGGTAGACGACCCAGAGTTAATTGAGTTAGTAGAAATGGAAGTTACAGAGCAGTTAGAGGAATATGGTTTTGAAGGCTGCCCAATCATCCAGGGTTCTGCTCTTAAAGCTCTTGAAGATCCTAACGGACCATGGGGCGACAAGATCATGGAATTAATGGATACTGTAGATAGCTATATCCCAGATCCACAGCGTGATACAGATAAACCTTTCTTAATGCCAGTTGAGGACGTATTCACAATCACAGGTCGTGGTACTGTTGCAACAGGTAGAGTAGAAAGAGGAACATTACATCTGAATGACGAACTTGAAATCCTTGGTGTTAAGGAAGATGTTCAGAAGACAGTTGTAACTGGTATCGAGATGTTCCGTAAACAGTTAGACGAGGCTCAGGCTGGTGATAACATCGGTGCACTTCTTCGTGGTGTTAACCGTGACCAGATCGTTCGTGGACAGGTTCTTGCTAAACCAGGTACTGTTACTTGCCACAGAAAATTCACAGCTCAGGTTTACGTTTTAACAAAAGATGAAGGTGGACGTCATACACCTTTCTTCAATAACTACAGACCACAGTTCTACTTCAGAACAACTGACGTAACTGGTGTTTGTGAATTACCAGCAGGTACAGAGATGTGTATGCCTGGTGATAACGTAGAAATGACTATCGAACTGATTCATCCAGTAGCTATGGAGCAGGGTCTTACTTTCGCTATTCGTGAAGGTGGTAGAACAGTAGGTTCAGGACGTGTTGCTACAGTTATCGAGTAATCTTTGCTCTTGCAATGAATTGCTAAAATAAGTAAAATTAACCCGGAGAGTGTTCGCACTTCTCCGGGTTTTTTGCAACTTGCACACAACCAACAGAGGGAGACATTATGGTTACTTGTAGAGACGTCAATAATTTGGATCTGGATGGAGTAGAACTGCTGACAGGGGAAGTGGGACTGGACAGAGTGGTGTCCTGGACATATTTTGTGCAGACGAAGCCATATGAAGATCATATGAATCCTGGCAACTTCGCACTGATTGTAGTGGATTATCTGAGGTTTGACATCGAGAAGACCTTTGAAACAATGGTAGAACTGAATGCATTGGGAATTTCCGGGCTTGCAATATCGATTGTGGATGACCGGGAGAAGATTCCACAGAAAATGATAGACAAGGCGGTTGAATTGAAATTGCCACTGTTCTATGTCCGCTGGGAAGGCGCAACCTCGTGGATATTGCACAGAGTATCGGGCAGCTGATACTGGAAACCAATATTACAAATAAGCGTACCGGGGACTATTTATATAATCTGCTGTTTGGATATGAAGTAAATGATAAATATATTGAAAAAATATCCAGCCAGTTTGGACTGGCTTTCGACCGGGCATATCGTGTTGGAATCATTGTAATTGACCGGAAATATGGAATTAACCTGGAGCAGGATGAGCATACTTATCTCTATTATACGGACTGTCTGAACCGGGAAGTAATGCATATGGAAAATCGTCCGATGTATATGCGTTTCTTAAATAAATTTGTGCTGCTGTTTGAGGCAACGGAGGATAAGGAGACAGAACGGCAGATTGAACAATTGCTAAAGAAACTGGACAGCCGCCCGCAGTTCGCTGGGCTGATACACAGTACCTGTATTTTGGGCGCAGCCTATACGAATCCGTCTGAATTTGGCAAGAGCTATCAGGAAGCAAAAAATCTGATTCCAAAGAAAGATTATCTGCCGAATCCTACTAATAAAAAAGTGCTTAGTGCCAGTTCCATGGGCATTTATAAATATATGTTTAACAATGGAAATCAGCAGGAGATATTGGACTACTGCAATGACAAATTAAAGAAGCTTGAGATGTATGACCAGACCAATGGGGCATTTCTGGTGGAGACACTGCTGGCATATTATATGAGTGGATTTAATGTGGGAAAGACAGCAGAGGCTTTGTATATCCATCGGAATTCCCTGCAGTACCGCCTGAAGAAGATAGAAGAAATACTGGAGGTTGACCTGGAAGATTCCATGGAATATCTCGATATTGTAAACTGTATTCTGGTAAAAAGATTGATGTTTAATTAAGATACTGTGCAAAATGCACAATCAAATTGTGCAATTTGAAAGTTGAAAAGAAGAAAAAGAAAGTATACTATACTGTCTATCAGCAAAGACGCTTTGAGAGAAAGAAATCTCAAGCGTCTTTTTTGATACTCTAGAGAAACAAAAAGTCGGCTTCACATTTGCATTTAAGGAGGAACATATTATGAATAAAAGAAAATTATTAGCATTGGTACTGACAGGAGTTATGGCAATATCTACATTGGCAGGATGTGGTTCATCAGATACAAAAACATCCGATACAGATGTGAAAACCTCAGAGACAGCAGAGACATCTGATAAGAATGTATTAAGAGTTGGAATGGAATGTGCATATGCTCCATTTAACTGGACACAGGACAGTGATACAACACCGGATGGAAGCAAGGCGGTTCCGATTTATGGATCTGACTATTATGCATATGGATATGATGTGGCAGTAGCCCAGAAGCTTGCTGATGAGATGGGAATGGATTTAGAGGTTCATAAAGTAGAATGGTCTTCCATTGGAATCTCATTAGATGCAGGAGATTATGATGTAATCATTGCAGGAATGGGAAAAACTGCAGAAAGAGAAGCTTCTTATTCATTTACAGAACCATATTATTACAGAGATAACTGTATCGTAGTAAAAAAGGGAAGTGCTTATGAAAATGTAAAAGGACTTTCTGATCTGGCAGGAACCGGATGTAAAGTAACAACACAGTTAGGAACCGGCTGGGTACCTCTTTTGGACCAGATTGAAGGTGCAGAGCAGTCAGGAAATTATGAGACAACATCCGAATGTTTCATGGCAATATCCAATGGTGTTGCAGATGTATGTGTCGTAGATTTGCCAACCGCACAGTCAGCAGCACTTACCAATGATGATCTTGTGATTATTCAGTTAGATGCAGATGATTCTTTCACCGGTGATGATGAAATGGTAAATGTATGTATCGCTACCAGAAAAGATGATACCGCATTAAGAGATAAAATCCAGGATGCTATGGATGCCATTGGCTGGAATGATAAAGCCAAAATGGATGAGCTGATGGATACTGTTCTGACACAGCAGCCGGCAGCAAACTAGAAATATTTCCAGCGTGAGCTGAGTAACAGATAAAGTGAGGTAGAGAAATATGTTAGTAGAAAATCCGAGTAATTCGTTAGAGTGGATGATATTTTTAGCCCAGAAATATGCAAGTATGTTTATCAAAGGAACCTGGCTTACGCTGGAAATTGCTGTAATCGGAACGCTGGTTGGTTTTGTGTTAGGCTATATTGTCGGACTTGTAAATGATGCAAAAATCAGCGAGGGTGATAATGTTTTCAAGAAGCTTCTGATGCGGCTTTTGAAAATCATTTTTACCGTATATGTGGAAATCTTCCGTGACACTCCAATGATTGTTCAGGCAATGATTGTATACTATGGAATAAAAATGCTGGGAGTAGAAATGACACCGGTATTTGCAGGTATTGTGGTAACGGTATTAAATACCGGAGCTTACATGGGTGAGACAGTACGTGCCGGAATCGGCTCCATTGATATGGGCCAGCGTGAAGGCGCATGGGCAATGGGGATGTCGCCATTTAAGACAATGTTGTATGTGGTATTGCCACAGGCATTTAAAAATATTATCCCGGAGATGGCAAATACATTCCTGACAAACCTGAAAATGACATCCGTATTAAATGTAATTGCAGTACAGGAACTTTTCATGGCTGCAAAAACAGTTGGAGGAAATTATTACAAATACTTCGAGTCATACCTGGTAATTGCAGTGATTTACTTTGTATTGTGCTTTGTCTTTGATAAGATTTTCAAATTTATTGAAAAGAAAATGCAGGGCAAGACAGATTACGCACTGGCAATTGAGTATATGGATAATCAGTAGGAGGAACGGATATGGGAGAGACAGTAATTTCAATTAAGGATTTGAGCAAATCATTTGGGAATCATGAGGTTTTAAGAAAAATAGATATTGATATAGAAGCAGGAGAAATTATCTGTATAGTGGGTTCTTCCGGTTCCGGAAAGTCAACGCTGCTGCGGTGTATCAATAAACTGGAGCGGCAGACCTCCGGTAAAATCCTTTACCATGATAAGGAAGTCCGGAATGTACAGAAGGACATCAATGAATACCGCTCCAGGGTGGGAATGGTATTTCAGTCCTTTAACCTATTTAACAATATGACTGTATTGCAGAACTGCATGCTCTGCACCAGAAAGGTGCTTCATATTTCCAAAGAAGAGGCATTTAACCGGGCAATCACACATTTAAAGGATGTAGGAATGGCTCCTTATATCAATGCAAAACCATCACAGCTTTCCGGAGGACAGAAACAGAGGGTTGCCATTGCAAGGTCTCTTTGCATGAATCCGGAAGTACTTCTTTTCGATGAGCCGACTTCTGCACTGGACCCGGAAATGGTAGGAGAAGTATTAAATGTTATGAAAGAGCTTGCCAAGACGGGACTTACAATGATTATTGTTACTCATGAGATGGCATTTGCAAGGGATGTGTCCACCAGAACCATTTTCATGGATTCCGGCTATGTGGCAGAGGATGCAGCTCCATCCGAACTGTTTACCAATCCGAAGAATCCGAGAACACGGGAATTCTTAAGTCGTTATTTAGCAGGTTAAAGGAGGACAGAAAATATGGAGAATTTTGTAATAACCTTTGCAAGAGGATTCGGAACAGGCGGAAAGGCGATTGCTTCCCAGCTGGCAAAGGAGTTAGGTATTCACTGTTATGAAAACCGAATCTTAACACTGGCAAGCCAGCTCAGTGGACTGGATGAGAATATTTTTCAGGAAGTAAATGAAAAAATGAGGGAGACCAGTGGATTTTCCAGCTTTTTAAGAGGACTGCCACGGTCAAGACGTTACATTTCCAGAAATGAAAAATTCGTATCGGATGACAAGCTGTTTGAATATCAGAGTGAAATTATTAAAGATCTGGCAGAAAAAGAGTCCTGCGTCATTGTCGGAAAATGTGCCGACTATGTACTGAAGGGCAAGCCAAATGTGGTGAGTATTTATATTGAAGCACCGAGAGCATTCTGTGTGAACCGTACCATGGAAAATATGGGCGTGAGCGAAGAGGTCGCTAATGCAACCATAGAGCGGACGGATAAATTCCGGGCAGATTATTATGAATATTACACCCATGGAAATTACTGGACAAACCCGGTCAATTATGACATGACATTAAACAGTGAGCGGGTTGGCGTGCAGAACTGTGTAAAAACGATTGAGCAGTACCTGATTATCAAAGGGCTGATTACACCGGATATGATACATCCGGCAGGAGAATTAAAATAAGAGTTTGGGATAAGAGTTTGAAGTAAAAAGTTTGAAATAAAAGTTCAAAATAAAAGTTCAAAGTAGGAACAGAGTTGGAAAATTAGAAAAAGACAGAAAAAAGCAGGAACACCGGAACTGGAACGGAGCTCCTGCTTTTTTGCGGCAATAAGAAAATGCTGGTGGCAGCTTCCACAGGGATTGTTTTATTGCGAATAAACTGGATTTTATATATAATGAAGTAAAACAACTCGGGAGAAAAATTGATGGAAGCAGGAATGATTACAACAGTGCTTTTGGTGGCATGTGCAACTATATGTATTGGCGTTGGCATCTTTTACTTTTTTATTAATAATACGAAAAACAAGGGGCGGATTTGTATCCTGCTTCTGGGAATAGGAGGAGGAATCTGGGCACTGGGTTCAGCATTGTATGGAAATTGTACAGATGACAGATTGGCACAGGATTTCTTTTGCATGACAATTGTGGGCTTTAATTTATATGTCATTGCGATTGTAATTTATGTGGCGTGTCTGACTGGTGTAAAAATAAAGGGATATGGCCTGATGGTTGGATTAGGAATACTGACATCTCTGGTGGATGGTGTTTCTTTTGGAAGTATACGGATCCGCCATTTTTACAGGGTCAATGGAAGAACCTGTTTTACCACAGAATTTCATGGCAGCGTGTTTTATCACTGGATGTATATTATGCTTTGCTTTTTGTGCTGCATCTATATTGTATTATATTGGTCGAAGAAAATTATGCGTAAAAGTCAGAGAAAATATGTGGCATATATCATTCTGGGAAATACAATTATGCTTCTTTCGGCAATTCCGGATACGGTGTTGCCATTTTATGGAATTAAATCTTATCCCAGTTCGGTTTATGGTGTAACAGTTTCATTTTTAATGACTGTATTTTTTAGTATCCGGTATGATACTTTTGGAATATCAAAATTAACAGTTTCAGATTATCTGTTTAATCAGATTGACTATGGTGTGATGGTATATGATTATCAGAGAACACATATTTTACATAATACAAATGCAGAAGTGTTGTTTGGTGCAGATGTGGAACAGCCTTTTGAAGAACTGGTAACCTGCGAGGGCAATAAGGAAGAATTTGCAGAACAGCTTTATCAGGGAAAATTAGAGCATTGCAAGGTGAAATGCCTGCAGGGCAATCAGATTTTATCGGTAACTTCTTCGATGGTCTGCGATGAATATGGCGAGATGCAGAACACTATCGTAACACTGGTGGATATTACTTACGAAGAAGGACTTTTAGAGCGGCTACGGGTGTCAGACCGGGCGAAGACCGATTTCCTTACGAATATGTCCCATGAAATCCGTACGCCAATCAACGGTATTATGGGAATGAACAGTCTCCTGCTCCGGCAGATTGATACACTGCCAAGAGAGAAGATTGCAGAGTATGCAGGAAATATGCAGCGGGCCAGCAGAACTCTGCTTGCCATTGTAAATGACATTTTGGACATTTCCAAAATTGAATCAGGAAAGATGGAGCTGCTTTGCGAGGGTTATGAGCTGGCTTCCCTCATTAACGACTGCTATACGATAGTTGCCTCTAACTGCAAGAAAAAGAATCTGAATCTGTATATGGAAATTGATGAGAATCTTCCATCCATTTTATATGGGGATGATGTCCGTATCCGCCAGATAGTAAATAATTTCCTGTCCAATGCGGTAAAATATACCAAGCGTGGTTATGTAATTTTAAAAATTTCTTATAGCAGGATAGACGAGGAAAATATCAACCTGCGTATCGATGTAAAGGACAGCGGAATTGGAATCCAGAAGAAGGATATGGAGAACCTTTTCCAGAATTTCACAAGATTAGAAGAGCATAAGAACCGCAATATCGAGGGAACCGGACTGGGACTGAGCCTGACGAAACGTCTGGTAGATATGATGCACGGAGAAGTGCTGGTAGAAAGCCAGTATGGTGAAGGCTCAACATTTACGGCAATCATACCGCAGAAGGTCATCTGCGAAGATGGCATTGGTGATATGAAGCAGATTTTCGAAAACTATGAGCTTTCTGTCGGTGCTATGATGCCGGTACCTCAGTTTGCTGGCACGCATATCCTTGTGGTAGACGATATGGAAATGAACCGCATTGTGGCAAAAGAGATGCTGCTGCAGACTGGTGCAATCGTGGATGTGGCAGGCAGTGGAGAAGACGGGCTGACTCTGATGAAAGAGCAGCACTATGATCTTATTTTCATGGATCAGATGATGCCGGATATGGATGGCATTGCTACCTTTGAAGAAATGAAGCGAATGAATCATCAGAATAAAACTACACCGGTAATTGCCATGACAGCCAATGCGGTAAAAGGAGCAAAAGAAATGTATCTGCAGCATGGATTTGCAGGTTATATTTCCAAACCGATTTTCGAAGAGAAGATGTGGAAGATACTGGAACGTTTTCTGGCGGATAAGCAGACAGAGGCAGTGGAAAAGAAAAATTCTGACGGTGGAGCAGAAGAAAATAAGAAATTATTACAGGAGCGTTTTCCATACCTTGACACCGAGCAGGGAATGTCCGTATGCATGGAAGACGAAGATTTTTATTTTAAGATATTAAAAGTTTATCTGAAAGATGAGATGGTGGATACCCTGCAGCAGGATTATGAAGAAAAAGACTGGGTGCAGTATCAGATTCATGTGCATGGACTGAAAAATACGTCCGCAAATATCGGTGCCATGGAGTTGTCCGAACAGTTTAAGGGATTAGAGTATGCCATCAAGAATCATGACATTCCGGATACGGATTATATCCGAAGTCATCATGATAAAGTAATGGAGGCATACCAGGAGCTCTTGCGGCGGCTGGAGCGGGATGTCTGAGAAGGAGGAAGACAAACATGGTAAAAATCGACTTAATTACCGGCTTTTTAGGTTCCGGTAAAACAACATTTATAAGAAAATATGCCCAGTATCTGATGAAACAGGGCATGAATATTGGAATCTTGGAGAATGACTATGGCGCAGTAAATGTGGACATGATGCTGCTGCAGGATTTGATGGGAGATAGCTGTGAGCTGGAAATGGTAGCCGGAGGCTGTGATAAGGACTGCCACAGAAGACGTTTTAAGACAAAGCTAATCGCCATGGGCATGTGCGGATATGACAGGGTGCTGGTGGAGCCATCCGGAATTTTTGATGTGGACGAATTCTTTGATGCATTGCGGGAAGAACCGCTGGATCAGTGGTATGAGATTGGAAATGTAATTGCAATCGTAGATGCCAAGCTGGAAAAAGAGCTGTCCGATGAGGCAGATTTTATTCTGGCATCAGAGGTGGCAGATGCAGGCTGCATTCTATTAAGCCATGCCGATGAAGCTACAGAAGAAGAAATGGATGCAACGGTTGCACACATCAACGAAGCCTTGGAGAAGATTCACTGTAAGAGAAGACTGGGAAAAGAGATTCTGCGTAAGAGTACACCGCAGCTTACTTCGGAAGATTTGCATCGGATTATGAGCAGTGGCTATGTAATGGAAAATTATGAGAAAATGGATCTGGAGGAACACTCCGGCTTTGAGTCACAGTATTTTATGAATGTACCTATGACGGCAGAAAAATTGCAGAAGGTCGCAAAAGAAATCTTAGAAGACAGCTCCTGCGGAGCAGTATTTCGGATTAAGGGATTTATAAAAGCAGAAGATAATTCTTGGATACAACTCAATGCTACCCACAACGGAGTGCGGATGGAACCGATTCAGGAAGGTCAGGAAGTCATTATTGTAATCGGAGAGCATTTGCAGCGGGATAGAATCGAAGCATATATCGGAGCGGAGAGTGTATAAAGATAAAACGATACTATAGTGTACGAATGAATAATACAAATGTACAATATAATACACAAAGTAACACAATATATCCTATTAATTCTAACGAACAGACTGAAAAAAGCAGAAAAAACAGGAAAATGCGACTTTTTGTAAAAAAATATTGACAGGGCAAAAAAGACGTGATATTGTATAACTGTTCAAAATAATAGACAAACAAAAGCGAGGCGCTTACCAATCGGTAAGTGCCTTTTTTACTTTACAGGAAATTGCTTTCCTGTAAAGTAAAAAACGCTCCGCGAGGATGCGCACTGCGGCGTATAAGGTAGATGTCGCAAGCGACCGACGCAGGCGCGAGAATGTGCCGGGGCACATTCATTGTTCCGTCGATTGAACAAAACAAACCGGTTTAAAGAGAAAACAAAAAAAGAGTAAAGAATATGTCAAGGAGGATTCAATTATGAAATTAAAAGACACAGGATTAAGCGTACAGGACATTAAAGATAAAGTAAATAAATATATGATTGAAACATATGAGCGTTTTGATTTTCTGGCTGAGACAGCAGAGGGCATGTACCTCTATGATGAGAAAGGAACACCATATCTTGACTTCTATGCAGGAATCGCTGTTAACAATGCAGGAAACCGTAACCCGAAGGTAGTAGCAGCAGTCAAAGATCAGGTAGATGATATCATGCATACCTTCAACTATCCATATACCATTCCACAGGCACTGTTAGCAGAAAAAGTTTGTAAGACCATTGGCATGGATAAAATTTTTTATCAGAACTCCGGAACAGAAGCAAACGAAGCAATGATTAAAATGGCTCGTAAATATGGAATTGAAAAATACGGTCCAAATAAATATCATATCGTAACTGCTAAAATGGGATTCCACGGAAGAACATTTGGAGCAATGTCAGCAACCGGTCAGCCGGGAAATGGCTGCCAGGTAGGATTCGGACCAATGACTTACGGATTCTCCTATGCACCATACAATGACCTGGAGGCATTTAAAAATGCATGTACCGAAAATACAATCGCAATCATGATTGAACCGGTACAGGGTGAAGGCGGAGTACATCCGGCAACCATGGAATTCATGAAAGGCTTAAGAGAGTTTTGTGATGAAAAAGGAATGCTCTTATTATTAGATGAGGTACAGACCGGATGGTGCAGAACCGGTGCGGTAATGTCCTATATGAATTATGGTGTAAAACCGGATATCGTATCCATGGCAAAAGGTCTTGGCGGCGGAATGCCAATCGGTGCAATCTGTGCAACGGAAGAGGTCGCTAAAGCATTTACTCCTGGTTCCCATGGAACAACCTTTGGTGGACATCCAATCAGCTGTGCAGCAGCTTTGGCTGAGGTAGGAGAGCTCTTAGACAATGACCTGGCTGGAAATGCAAAGAAGATGGGAGATTATTTCTCAGCAAAATTAGAAAAATTACCGCATGTCAAAGAAGTAAGACATCAGGGCTTATTAGTTGGTGTAGAATTTGATGATACCATTTCCGGTGTAGATGTAAAACATGGCTGCTTAGACAGAAAGCTTCTGATTACAGCTATCGGTGCACATGTCATTCGTATGGTGCCGCCACTTATCGTATCCGCAGAAGAATGCGACAAGGCATATGCAATCATTGAAGAAACGGTAAAATCACTGGAAAAGTAAGAAATTTAGGAATCCGTGTCCTTCAAACCGGGCACCGGAAGAATAACAGAAAGATAAAAAAATAAGAAATAGAAAAGACGAGGATGTCACAGAAAATAAGTGTGCCCTCGTCTTTTTTATGCAGATAGTTGCCAGGCATCCATACGAAGCTGCCAGTGGCAGGTTCGTATGGATGAGAAAAACGTATGTATATACATTAAGGAAGGGAAGCAAAATGGAACATCTTGTTATTACAATAGGATGCGAATATGGCGCAAAAGGAAATCAGATTGGGAAAAAGGTTGCACAGGATTTAGGCATCAAGTTTTATGACCGTGAAACGGTAGATGAGATTATCAAAGAAGTAGGAATTCCCAAAGATATTATGGAAAAGGTAGAAGAAGGAGTGACCATTGCCGGTAAAGGAGCAGAAGGTGATGTCAGGGGTTCTTTCTCCAAATACGCTGATTTGACAGAACGTGCAATTCACGTCCAGAAAACAATTATTCGAAAACTCGCAGCAAGAGAGTCCTGTGTGATTATAGGACGTTCTGCTGATTATATTTTAAAAGAACAAAAACCAATATTACGCATTTTCATTTATGCACCGGATGAAATACGGATAAAGAATGTAATGGAAAGCCACAATCTTTCGGCAGATGATGCAAAATTGCTGATTGTGGAAAAAGATAAACGTTATCACAAAAGACATATGGCACTGACCGGAAGCAATCGTGGAGACAGACATAACAGGGATATGCTGATTAACAGCGATTTGCTGGGTGTGGATGGAACTGCACAGTTGATTGAAGAAGTAGCTGGAAAAGTATTTCAGGAATAGGAGGTAGTAAATATGGAACAGAAGAAAACAGAATTCAATAAAGTATTTAATGCCTGGGATATTCTTGTCATTGCATTTGGTGCCATGATTGGATGGGGCTGGGTCGTATCCTCCGGTGGCTGGATTCAGAAAGGCGGAGTTCTTGGAGCGGCTATCGGATTTGTTCTTGGTGGAATCATGATATTCTTTGTGGGATTGACTTATGCAGAACTTACAGCAGCCATGCCACAGTGCGGTGGTGAGCATGTGTTCAGTTACCGTGCAATGGGCTCAAATGGTTCCTTTATCTGTACATGGGCAATCGTCCTGGGATATGTCGGAGTTACCTGCTTTGAAGCATGTGCATTTCCAACGATTCTGACTTATCTCTGGCCGGGATTTTTAAAGGGATATCTTTATACGGTAGCTGGATTTGATATCTATGCTTCCTGGCTGATTGTAGCAATTATCGTTGCATTTTTAATTATGATAATAAACATTTTTGGAGCCAAAACAGCAGCTATTTTACAGACCATTCTTACTATTATCATTGGTGGAGCAGGAATTTTATTGATTGTTGCATCCGTCATCAACGGAAGTGTGGATAATCTTAACGGACAGATGTTTGCCGGCACATCAACCGGAGGTGGAATCAAGGCAGTACTCAGTGTTGCGGTGTTATCTCCATTTTATTTTATCGGATTTGATGTTATCCCACAGGCGGCAGAGGAAATCAATGTTCCACCGAAGAAAATTGGAAAAATGCTGATATTATCTGTTGTACTGGCAGTGCTGTTTTACTCGCTGGTTATCATTGCAGTAGGTCTGGTATTAAAGCCGGATGCCATTGCAGCATCACAGACAGGAACCGGTCTTGTAACCGCAGATGCCATGGCAGTAGCGTTTAAAACATCGGTCATGGCAAAAGTAATTATTGTTGGTGGAATGTGCGGAATCATTACTTCCTGGAATTCCTTTATGATTGGTGGTTCCCGTGCTTTATATTCCATGGCAGAATCCTATATGATTCCAAGAACTTTTGCAAAACTTCATCCAAAGCATAAGACCCCGTTAAATGCATTAATCCTGATGGGAATTCTTACGATGTTAGCACCGTTTGCGGGACGTGTCATGATGGTATGGATTTGTGATGCAGGTAACTTTGGATGCTGTCTTGCCTATTGTATGGTATCCATTTCATTTCTGATTTTAAGAAAGAAAGAACCGGATATGCCTCGTCCGTATAAAGTGCCTGGTTATAAATTTGTGGGTGTAATGGCAGTTTTAATGTCAGGATTTATGGTATGCATGTACTGCATTCCGGGAACCGGCGGCAGCCTGATTCTTCCGGAGTGGTTGATGGTTGGAGCCTGGAGCTTGCTTGGAGTTGTATTCTTTGCAATCTGTAAAAAGAAATACAAAGAGTCCTTTGGCAGTCTGGTACAGCTTATTTCAGATGAAGATGCAGCAACATTGATGCCGGAGGCAGATGATGTGGAGCTGGATCAGGTAATCGATGTGGCAATCGACCGTGTATTGGCGCGGATGGCAGGATAATGGAATGTATAGAGTGAAGAAAGCAGAATATAGAAAAGTCGAGTAGTAAGTTCTGAAAATACCGACAGAAAATGAGAGGAAAAGCTATGAACGAATTTAATTTTTCAGTACCACAGAATATTATCGTAGGAAGAGGCTCTATGGCAAAACTTCCGGAAGTTGCAAAAAAATGGGTGGAAAGCATGCGTTTATCATATCCGGACCGCATCTTAAGAAGATGGGACTGGTGGAGAAAGCTGCAGAATCTTTAAGAGCCGAAGGAATTTTGGTGGATGACTTTACGGATATCGAAGGAAATCCTTCCGTTACAACCGTGGAAGCAGCGACAGAAGCATTTCAGGCTTCCGGGGCAGACTTTATCGTAGCTTTTGGCGGCGGTTCTCCGATGGATGTAGCAAAGGCAGTCGGTGTAGTAGCAAAATACGGTGGAAGCATTACCGAATACGAAGGGGCACATAAAGTGCCGGGCAAAATTATTCCATTGGTGGCACTACCGACTACAGCAGGAACCGGTTCTGAGGTAACAGCATTTTCTGTAATTACAGACCACAGCAGAGACTATAAACTGACGGTATTTTCTTATGAACTGCTGCCGGCATATGCTATTCTGGACGCAGACCTGATTACAACGGCACCAGTCAGTGTGGCGGCAGCCTGCGGAATTGATGCATTTATCCATGCAGAAGAGGCGTATATTTCAACTGCGGCTTCTCCATTTTCCGATGCCATGGCAGAAAAAGCAATGGAGCTCATCGGAGAAAATATCCGGAGATTTGTGGCAAACCGCACCGATGTGAAGGCAGCAGAGGCAATGATGGTAGGCTCACTGTTTGCTGGAATTGCATTTTCTTTTGCAAGACTTGGAAATGTACATGCCATGAGCCATCCGGTCAGTGCATTTTTTGATGTGCCACACGGAGTTGCCAATGCAGTATTGCTTCCGGTAGTAGCGGAGTATAATGCCTTAGCTGACCATGGAAGGTATTATAAAATTTATAACTACATCAGTGAAATTCAGGCCTATGAAGATGAATTTGAACCGATGATGTTAGTGGATGCCATCCGTTCCTTATGCAAAGCCATCGGAATTCCGGCAAATCTTACGGAAGCCATCAATCAGGCAGGCAAAACAGGAAGCATCAGCCGGGAGACCATCGAAGAGAAAATAGAAGCAATGGCAGCAGATGCCATGAAGAGCGGCAATATTGCAGTGAACCCACGGTCATCCCGTCAGTGTGATATAGAAATGTTATACCGCAAGGCACTGTAAAACAGATATCTTTATCAAAAACATCAGTTAATATCATAAAAATTTGATGCGAAAAGTTTGATGTAAAAAATTTGAAGTGGAAGTTTCAAATGGAAAGAGAGGAAAATGTATGGATTACCTGTCACACAATGTATCGGAAAATTTAAAGAGACTGCGTCAGTCCAAGGGAATGAGTCTTGATCAGGTGGCAGAGCAGACCGGTGTAAGTAAGAGTATGCTGGCACAGATTGAAAAGGGAACGGCAAATCCATCATTGGGTGTGCTTGGAAAGATTACAAGCGGACTGCGGATTGAATTTCAGACTTTGATTGAAGCTCCCCGTGTGGATTTCTGTCTGGTGAAGCCGGAAGAAATGATTCCAACCAAGGAACTGGAGGGACAGTATAAGGTCTTTACCTGCTTTCCATTTGAGGACTCCCAGTCCGTAGAAATCTACCGGATTGACGTAGAGCCGGGCGGTGTATACACCAGTGGAAGCCACGGCGAGCGGACGAGAGAATATATTACGGTAATTGACGGCGCGCTGACCATAGAATGCCATGACCACAGCCAGAAGGTGGAAAAGAGTCAGGTCTACAAATTTGAAACAGACCAGCCGCACATTTACCGGAATGAAGGAAGTGAGCGGGCAAGCTGTATGTGCTTTTTCTTAGACTATACAAATATTCGATAAATATAGCAGGCAATTGCGAAAGAGGTAGAATATTTGGAGTAAAGGAATTTTGAGGTATTTCATGTACGTTGATTTTCAGATGATGAAATACCACAGTTCTAAAATGCGTGTTTTTCTTTTGGTCATAAAAACAGTCTTTCCAATGTTTGCCAGAATAACTGCACGGTTCGTCGAAGTACAGATGCCTGATAAGTGCCCCTTGCAGGCATTATGTGGCATCTGTTCTCGACGGACAGTGCAGAGATTCTGACAAAGCAACCGGAAAGACAGTTTACCAGCAAGAAAAACCCGCATTCTAAGAACTGTTGGCATTTCACATCTAAGAAAATCAGCTGTACATGGAAAGCCTCAAAATTTTTTGCTCAAAATCTTTTTCAATCCCTCATTCACAATTGCCTGGAATATTTATGGAAGAAATAGAATAAAAATATATATTATACAAATATCAGACAAAGCAAATCTTGACTTGATTCATTCCGAGGATTAGAATGGAAAAAGAGAATGAATCAGGAGGTGAAATGCATGGACAGTTGCGACAGTACTGGGCGAAGTAGTATCTGCGGTAGCAGACAGAAGATGATTTTGGCGCAATTGGCCATGGATTTCTGATAAGAATCCAGACAGGACAATTGCTCTTTTTACGCTGGAAATGCGCTGTGTGTTTCCTGTAATTGTGAGGGTATCATCTGTGCTGCTGCTGCAGGAAAATGATGTAAGGAGGCAGAAGCAGTGGACGAGAAATTAAAAGAGCAGAATTATGTAGAAGAGTTAATAGAGATTATCCGCAGTACAAAGAGTAATGAGGAATTGCGGGATAAATTATCCGATTATCATGAAAATGATATTGCGGATGCATTTGTGCGTCTGGATGAAGAAGAACGAAAGAGATTGTACCCAATCCTGGGAGCGGAACAGGTTGCGGAAATCTTTACTTATATTGATGACCCGGATCTATATCTGAATGAATTGGATCTGGATAAAGCGGCACGGGTTATTTCCTACATGGACTCCGATGATGCGGTAGATGTCTTAGACGAACTGGATGATTCCAAGCAGGCACAGCTGGTAGAGTTGCTGGATGAAGAATCCAGTCATGACATTAAGATGATTCAGTCCTATGAGGATGACGAAATTGGTAGCAAGATGACTACGAACTTCATTGTGATTAAGAATGATCTTACCATCCGGCAGGCTATGCGGGAGCTGATTCGTCAGGCGGGAGAAAATGATAACATTTTGACAGTTTATGTTACTGATGAAGCTGGCAAATTCTATGGAGCCATCGATTTAAAGGACTTAATCATTGCTCGTGAAAATAATGCACTGGAAGATATCATCAGCACATCCTATCCGTATTTGCGTGATCATGAACAGATTAGTGAATGTATTGAGCGAATGAAGGACTATGCAGAGGACTCCATTCCGGTACTGGATGAAAATGATGAAATCTTAGGTGTTATCACATCTCAGGATATCGTAGAAGTTGTGGATGATGAGATGGGTGATGACTACGCAAAGTTAGCAGGTCTGACCGCCGAAGAAGATTTACAGGAAACGCTGATAGAGAGTATGAAGAAACGTCTGCCATGGCTGATTATCTTGCTGGTACTTGGCATGGGCGTATCTTCTGTAGTTGGAATTTTTGAGACCGTTGTAGCCGTAATTCCAATTGTCATGTGTTTCCAGTCGCTGATACTTGACATGGCAGGAAATGTCGGAACACAGTCGCTGGCTGTAACCATTCGTGTACTGGTAGATGAAAATCTTACGTCAAAACAGAAGCGTCATCTGGTAGGAAAGGAAATGCGTGTTGGATTTATGAACGGACTTTTTCTGGGGATACTGGCATTTTCCTTTATCGGATTATATGTCTGGCTGTTAAAGAATAATCCGGTGATTCATGCGTTTATTATTTCAGGATGCGTGGGTCTTGCACTGATGATAGCAATGGTAATATCAAGCCTTGTGGGAACATTGATTCCAATGCTTTTTCATAAGATTAAGATTGATCCGGCAGTGGCATCCGGCCCATTGATTACCACAATTAATGACCTGGTAGCAGTAGTAACCTATTATGGATTAGTCTGGCTGCTGTTGATAGATGTATTGCATTTTGCATAGCATAAAACCTTAGGATGATGAGGAAATAAAGGATGAATAAAATCCAGAATATAAAAGTCCTTTTTTGGGATATTGATAATACACTGCTTGATTTTGATGCGGGAGCAGAAGATTCCATGAAACAGGCATTTGCAGATTTGGGGCTGGAGTTTAAACCGGAAATGTTTAATGTTTTTCAGGAAGAAAATCATATTATCTGGGACAAAATCGAAAAGGGTGAATTATCAAGGGAAGACCTTCCCTATGTCCGCTGGCAGATTATATTAAAACGGCTGGGATTAAAAGCCGATGGTGTGGCAATGGAGCATGTGTTCCGAAGCTATCTTCATAATAGTGCAGTGCCGGTGAGCGGTGCATTGGAAACATTGGAAGCTTTAGCAGGAAAATACATATTCTGTGCAGCAAGCAACGGACCGTATGAGCAGCAGCTAAACCGCCTGGAACGAGGCGGCATGCGTAAATATTTTACACATTGCTTTGTTTCGGAAAAGGTTGGCGTAGAGAAACCGAGCCTCGTTTTTTTGAAAAATGTATGGAAGAATTGCCTGGAATTGAACCGGAAGAATGCCTGATGATAGGTGATTCCCTGACAGCAGATATTGCAGGAGGGCATGCTGCAGGACTTAAAACCTGTTGGTATCATCCGGAAGATGCCATAACCAATGAAAAATTAAGAGAGTTAGAGCAGCAGGCAGATTACAGAGTAGAAAAATTGGTGGATTTGACAAAAAAATTATAGCTTGGATGGGAGAGATTAACAGGAGAAAATGGAAGACAGGAAAGAAATTATAAAAATCAAAGAGCCCATATCAACTGCAAATAAGTTTCACTCTTCGGAGCTTTTTTATATTGAAGAGGCAAAATTACCGTTCTCAGCAGGAATTTATACTTTAGCGGGGTGTGCGATGCACTGGCATCATTCATGGGAAATTTTGTGCCAGTTAGAGGGTGAAGCATATGTAAGATTTGGTGGGGAGAAGATTATTTCAAGACCAGGCGACATCACGGTCATTTCTGGGGAAGAACCACATGAAACGGAAAAAATTACAAAGCGACATAAAATATTGTTGTTACAGTTTCAAATGGAACCTGTTTTACCCTATTTTTCTGTGGCAAAGGAATATCAACACATTCCAAGTATATTATTAGATCCGTTTCGAAAAGTTGGACATTTTAATTTGAGAAGTAAAAAAGTAGAATCCATTATGTGGAAAATAGAGGGAGAATATAAAAAGAAGATTTTGGGATATGAGATTCGGATACCTGCGTATATTATGGAACTAATGGTATACTTTATGCGAAATGATTATATTTGTGCCAGAAGACCTGCGACAGAAGTTATGATAGCCTTGGAAAAAATCAGACCTGCGTTGTCTTACATAGAAGAAAATTATCAAAATCATATAGAGTTACAAAATGTAGCAGAATTGTGTTGCATGAGTATGTATACATTTTGCAGAGTGTTTAAACAGGCAACAGATTATACATTTGTAGAGTATTTAAATCATATCCGATTAAAATCTGCAGAAAAATTATTGCTTTCCACAAAACTCCCCATCAGTGAAGTGGCATATGAATCTGGTTTCTCAGGATTGAGCTATTTTAACCGGAAGTTTAAGGAAGTATATTCTATGGGACCAAGCAGATACCGTAAAATAAGTGGAAATGAAGAATTAAACTGTGAGGGTTATCATCATTCCAGAATTTAAAATATAGTAGTATATAAAGGAGACGAAATATACAAAATGTGATTAGTATATTTCGTCTTTTTTTAATTAAAAATGTCTCACGCAAAATAGTGCAAAAATAAAGCAAGAATGAAATTGAATCATGAATATAAAATCGTTATATTAAAACTACTTTTTTTAATTAAAAATGTCTCACGCAAAATAGTGCAAAAATAAAGCAAGAATGAAATTGAATCATGAATATAAAATCGTTATATTAAAACTACAAAAAGCAAGGAGAATAAAGTAAAAGGCGCCAGGGGAGAAGAACAAAAAAGTATTAGTGTAAAAGGAGGAAAAGAATGAAGAGATTAGTTGCAGTACTTTTGTGTATGACAATGGCAGTATCAATTACAGCTTGTGGTAACTCTGAAACAGAAAATAACAAAGTAGCAGGAACAGAAGCCGGAGATAAACCGGAAAGCATTAGCGTTATTTGTACAACCGACGAAGAAGGACTTTATGAGTATGCTGGAAAGAAGTACGAAGAAATGTATGGTGTAAAAGTAAATCTGATTTGTCAGTCCTATGATAGTACACACGAAAAAATTACTACAACATGGACCGGTGGAGGCAATGCGGATGTTTGCTATGTAGATATTCCATGGGTTGCAGAATTTGAAAGTAAGGGAGTAACCATAGACTTAAGTGAATATATGGATGAAGATGTAAAAAACAGTTTGATTGAGAGTTCGTTAAATCAGATGATTTATAATGGAAAAACAGAAGCAATTCCGTTTGCAAATGGTGGAAAATGGATGTTTTATAATAAGCAGATGTTAGCGGATGCTGGATATGAGGAGCCACCAAAAACATGGGATGAATTAAAAGAAATGTCTCAGGATATGATGGATAAAGGCATTTGCAAGTATGGTATTGCATGGGGAGCATCCCAGGCAGAAGGTTTAATTTGCGATTTGACAACCATGATATACAGTTTTGGTGGAACGTGGCAGAAAGAAGACGGTTCATTTGACGTTAACAGTGAAAGTGCAAATAATGCAGTACAGTTCATGTATGATTCTATGCAGGATGGATGGGCAGATCCGGCATCAATTACCTATACGGACAGAGATTGTTTGGATCCGTTCATGGCGGGAGACACAGCATTTGTTATGAATTGGGCTTATGTGTATGGATATGCAAATAATCCGGAAAATTCTACTGTTGCAGGAAATGTAGATGTATGTTTAATGCCTGGAACTGATAAAGCAGAAAGTGCTTCAGTGACTGGTGGCGGTGGCTTCGGAGTATTATCTACCTCAAAATATCCGGAGTATGCATATAAATATATTGAGTTATTTACGAGTGAGGATATTCAGAAATATGCTTATGAGAATTATAATGTACTGCCGACAATTGATGCATTATATAAAGATGAGAATCTGGTGGCTGAACATGAAGAGCTGGCTAAGTTTTATCCGCAGTTTGCAACAGCACATCCAAGACCTCAGCTTGCTGATTATAGTGAGTGGTCTAATACAGTACAACCATTATTTTCAGCAGCACTGTCAGGTTCAACTTCAATAGAGGATGCACTAAATCAGGCAGAAGAAGTATCAGAAAGTTTTGTGAATTAAATAGAGAATGGCAGGTAGGTAAACTGCCTGCCATTTTTAATATGAGGGTAAGAATATGAAGAGGAAGAATAAATCAAGTATATCACAAGCAAGAACTGCTTATGGAATGATTACTCCGGCCATGCTGATTATCATGGGATTAGGATTATTTCCTGTTTTGTTTACATTGTGGTTCAGCTTAAATGATGTAAATCCAGGTAGTCTTGCAACGAAATTTGTTGGATTAAAGAATTATGCAGAAGTTATGAGTACCCATGCATTTTGGAATTCTTTAAAAATTACTTTATATTTTTCAGTTGTATCAGTGATAATTCAGATTATATTGGGAACACTTACAGCATTATTGCTGAATCAAAATTTTAAGGGAAGAGGCTTTGTGCGTGGAATTATTCTGATTCCATGGGCAGTGCCAACGATTGTAAATGCAAATTTGTGGAAATGGATTTTTAATGCGAACGCAGGAATTTTGAATAAAGTATTATTAAAATTACATTTGATAGATGAAAATATAGTCTGGCTTGGAAGTGGTAAGCTTGCAATTAATATGATTATATTATCAGATACATGGAAGATGCTTCCACTTGTTATCATTATGCTGCTTGCAGGACTCCAGACCGTGTCTAATGATGTAAAGGAGGCATCAATTATAGACGGGGCAAATGCATGGCAGAGATTTAAAGTAGTGTATTTTCCTGCATTAAGGCCAATGTATATAGTGGTTCTTGTTTTGCGTACAATTCAGACGATTCGAGTTTTTGATATTGTATATTCGTTGACGTCAGGTGGACCAAATGACAGTACACAGGTAGTAAGCTTTTATGCGTATCATGAAATCTTTGATTACTTACATTATGGTAAAGGTTCGGCAATATGCGTAATTATAGCAGTTGTTATATTGTTATTGAGCCTTCTTTACCTGAAAGCAGGAAAAACGGAGGATTAAGATATGAATCGAACGGTAAAGAGAAGAATAGGAAGGATATTATTATATTTGGCAGTGATATTATTGGTTCTTTGGACGCTATTGCCAATTATCTGGATGTTTATATCCAGTATCATATCAGAAAATGAATTGTTAAGTAGTGACAAAATACTGCCTACATCAATTACCTGGGAACGATACAAAATGTTATTGTGGGATAAAAATCCAACAAAACAAGTTGAAGTATTCCGAATGGCAATAAAAAACAGTTGCATTGTTGCGGGTACAACAACAGTAATTAGTCTTGTATTAGGTGCAGTGGCATCCTATGCGTTTGCAAGATTACGCTTTCGAATGAAAAAACCAATGTTATTTGGAGTAATGTTTTTTCAGCTGCTACCACCAATTGCATTGGTAATACCGTATTATATCATGATTAGCCGGATGGGGTTGCTGGATCATTTGGGAACATTAATATTAATTAATACAAATGCAGTTCTTGCCTATGTAATCTGGGTCTTGAACGGATATTTTAAATCGGTTCCATTTGAACTTGAAGAAGCAGGACGGGTAGATGGTTGTAGTTGGAATCAGGTGTTTTGGAAAATTATTATGCCGACAGCATTGCCGGGATATGTTGCAGTAGGTGTTCTTGCATTCCTTATGGCATGGGATGAATTTCTGTATGCATTAATTTTTACTACATCAAAAACTTCGAAGACATTAACGGTTGCGGTATCAGAGTTTGGAACAAAGTATGGAATTGATTATGGAATGATGATGACTGCAGGATTGCTGGCTACAGTTGTACCAATGGTATTAGCACTAATTTTCCAAAGATATATTGTAGGAGGATTAACGGCAGGAGCGGTTAAGGGTTAAGAAAAAGGAGTAAAGAATGGAACACGGATTTAAGTGGAATTTTATTGACAAAAAAGGGACTTTTGTTTGTGAAAATGCCCGGGAAGTAAATCAATTATACTTTCCTATATGCAATGAGGCTGGAATGAAAGCATCGGTGACACCCTGCTTAAATGGAGATGCCAAAAAGAATCAAAATGAATTTTTGTATCTGCCAGTTTCAGTAGAGGACTTACATAATAATCGTTCTGGAAGAAATTTCTGGGTTTATACAAAAGAGCAGGGAGCATTTTCTGTGGTGGGAAATTCTGCAAGACAGAGAGCGGAGCATTGCTTTAAAGATGAAGAAAAATGGAATAAAATAGAGTGCGGTTTGCTATATCACAGCTTGTATTATGCAATCCCTGAATTGAAATTAAACTGTATTTTTACAACGTTTTGTCCGGCAAATGAGGATGTAGTAGAAATTAACAGGGTTATTCTGGAAAATTACGGGTCAGAAATTCTGGAATTTGTGCCAACAGCGGCATTTCCTATTTTTGGACGATCGGCAGATAATTTAAGAGATCATAGACATGCAACATCACTGATGCAGAGGATAACATTGGAAGAAAACGGGATTGTTGTAAAGCCAACGATACACCATGATGAAAGAGGTCATGAACCGAATGATACAAGTTATTTTGTATATGGATCAGATGAAAGCGGGCAGGCAGCAGTAGAAATGTTCCCTACAGTAGAGGAGTTTATTGGAAAGGGAGGAACATTGGACTGGCCTGGAACAGTAGTAGAAAATAGTATACCAGAACATGATATGACATATCGGAAAGATGGTATGGAATGCATTGGCGCAATGCGTTTTGCAAAGGTACGGTTAGCACCAGGCGAGAAAAAAGAATATATTATCTGCGCTGGAATTACTGAAAAAGAAAATTTTAACAAGGAGTTTGAAAAGTATAACAGTAAAGAAAAGGTTGAAGCTGCGTGGAAACAAAATGAAGAGCATTGGAATGGAGAAGCTGACAAGATAAAATTTCAAGGCAATTCAGATAAGTTTGATGGCTGGTTAAGGTGGGTAAGTATACAGCCTGTTTTAAGAAAAATATATGGTTGTTCATTTCTTCCATATCATGATTATGGAAGAGGTGGTCGCGGGTGGAGAGATTTGTGGCAGGATTATCTGACATTATTATTACAAAATCCAATGCGGGTTCGAAGTGTTTTTGTTCATAACATGAAAGGTGTCAGACTGGATGGAAGTAATGCAACTATTATTTTGGACGGTGAGGGCAATTTTCAGGCAGACAGAAACAAAATATCCAGAGTTTGGATGGATCATGGTGTCTGGCCATTATTTACACTGTTGTTATATATGAATCAAACTGGAGATATTTCTATTTTAGATGAAGAAGTGTCTTACTGGAAAGATGCACAAATTGAAAGAGCGAAAAGGATTGACACAAATTGGAAAAAAGAAGATGGAAATAGTCAAAAGACAAAGGATGGTGAATGTTATACCGGAACAATATTAGAGCATTTACTTTTAGAAAATTTAATTTGCAGCTTAAATATTGGAGAACACGGGAATATAAAGCTTGAAGATGGAGATTGGAATGATCAGTTGGATATGGCTCCGGATAAAGGGGAAACAATACCATTTACGGCTTTTTATGGAAAAAATATATGTGATATAGCAGATTTACTTGAGATTCAAATAGAGAAAGAAGACCGAAAAACGATTTCTGTATTTGAAGAAATGGAAATACTGCTTGAGGGATTAAAGGAAAAGGAACCCCAAAAAGAAGTGGAAGTATTAAAGAAATATTATGAACACATAAGATTTGGAATAAGCGGAAAAAAGAAAAAAATACCGGTTTTAGAATTAAAAGATATGTTGCGCTGGAAAGGAAAACAATTATTGCAGCAGGTCCGAGAAAATGAATGGATTGAATTATCATCAAAAGAAGGCTTTTTTAATGGTTATTATAACAATGATGGAAATGCAGTTGATGGAATTCTTGGAGATGGAAAATTGCGATTTGGATTGACAGCCCAGACCTTTTCTATTATGTCAGGGGCGGCGACGGATGAACAGGTTCAAAAAACAATCCATGCTGTAAATAATTATCTTCCGGATAAAAATACCGGAGGAATCAGGCTGACGTTACCATTGGGAGATAATACCTGGAATTTTGGAAGAGGATTTGCACTTATTTATGGAGAAAAAGAAAATGGTGGCATGTTTAGCCATATGACAACTATGTATGCTTATGCGTTATATAGCAGAGGGTATGTAAGGGAAGGTTATCAGATTATAAAATCTATTTATGAACTTTCTACAAATACACAAATAGCACAAATATATCCTGGTGTGCCGGAGTATATCAGTAGCAGAGGAAGGGGAATGTATTCTTATGTTACTGGTGCAGGAAGCTGGACAATTTTTCTAATGCTGACACAGGTATATGGTGTGAGGGGAAAGCTTGGAGACTTATTAATTGAACCAAAACTAGTAAAGGAGCAGTATGATTCCGGTGAAGTTTTAACAGTAGACACATTATTTGCGGAAAAAGAAGTATGTGTTTCTTTTTATAACAGAAAATATTTGGATTATGGAGAATATCAGTTGGGAGAACTTAGCATAAATGGAGAAGTATGGAAGAATCAGATAAATAGTACCTCTGTTGTGCTACATCAGGCTGAACTGGAAGAAAAGCTTATAGCAGGTAGAAAAAATCAAATTTGTATCGAATTAGTGGAAAGGAAGGGATGATGTGATGGAACTTAAATTTCCGGTAGGATTAGAAAAAAATGAAGTTTTAATAGAAAGGGACGGAATAAAAATAGAAGTACCGTGGCCGGTTCAGATTCAGATTTTAAAGGAAAGAAATAAGAAAGCAAAGTATGATGTTATAAGAAGTGAAAAAACATTCATATTGCAGAAGCAGACGTAGAAGTAAATAAAGAAAATAGATTTCATATTATTGATATGTGGGAACAAAATACAAATAATATAAAACTGAGTAGAAAGGTGGCCTGTATTTCAGCAGAAAAAGAGACTGCTATCCGGATATCTACGGAATTCCATTGTAAATCAAAACATGCAAAAAATTTTGACGATTATCAATTTGTAATACCGGGTGCTTTTTATAATAAGAATGATACAGACCAGAATGGACAGGATGATTATCTTGGAACTTTTGAGCAGGATTATAAGGATGATAGAAATCCAAATTTGTCAGTGACAGGATTTGCAAAAAATGACAAGCAATTTATTTCACTAATTCGGGCAGATATTCCAAAGGTGGATACTACAATAACCAGAAAACAGATAGCAGAAAGGCATTTTGTTCATAATACAGATATTGGATCCCTGGGAATTGCACCATCTGCAAATAGAATGGAAGAATTTTTGTTACGTTGTGATTATCCATTTTATGAGAGAAATTCATTTTGCTTAAATGTAGATGGATCGGAGTGGGCTGCATATCGAAAGATAAAACAGGGAGAAGAATTGGAAGTTTCATATATACTGCAGTTTGGAGAAGCTGAAAATCTGACAGAAGCATCGTGGAAGACGAGCGTATTTCAGATGGAACGAATTCTTAATGATGATATCAGACATCCATTTAGTCTGGAAGAAACAATACCATACAGAAGAGACTTATTACACAATAGCTTTAGAGATTTTCCAGAAAAGAAAAATCATCCTTGTGGTTATGTGTGCCATTTCTCACCAAGAGAAAAATATGGAAATCAGAATGTACTGGAATATGGATTTTCTGGAAATCAGACTATGGTTTGCTATGAAATGCTTCGGGCTGCAGAAGAAACAGGAAAGGAAGAATATAGGGAACGGGCATTAAAAACAATACAATTTTTTGTGGAACACTGTATTGCAGAAAGTGGTTTGCCGAATGCAATGTACAGTGTAGAAAAAGAAGAATTTGTTTATTGGTGGACTGGCGTATTAATGCCATTTCAGTATTCGGAAAACAGGAAAGAATTAGAAAAATTTCTGGGGAATCAGGTCGTAGGTGCAATGATGGGAATTGCAGAAAAATTAAAAGGAACAAAAGGAAATTATTGCCGGACTATGACGGAGGCTATGTATTATTTAATGCTCTGTTTTCTGGAGGAAAAGGAAAATGGAACATTACATAAAGACTGGCTGGATGTAGTGGTTGCATTTTGTGATAAAATGATTGAAATTCAGAATACAGATGGCTCCTGGTATCGGGCATATACGATGGAAGGTACTCCAATGACATATCCGGAAGAATGGTTTGGAAGTAATGTGATAGAGCAGGGGTCAGGAACAATTTTTCCGGGAGAAGTATTAGCATTAGTACATGAATACACCGGTAATGAGAAATATAGAAGTGCATTGTGTAAAGCTGCTGATTTTATTATGGAACATTATGTAGAAGATGTTTTATATCTGGGAGGATTAAATGATACAACGCATAAAAAGTCTGTAAAGATAGATGCTGTTGGAGTAATGTATAATATGCGGACATTGTTGTTGGCATATGAAACTACCAAAAAAGAACGATATTTGTATGGCGCAAAATCAGCAGCACAGATTCTTGCATCATGGACTTATCTTTGGGATATTCCGTTTGATGAAAATACACTTCTTGGAAAGAATGATTTTGGAACAACTGGCTGGGCAGGGTGTGATGTTATTCCGGGATGTAGCTATGTGGACGATGAATTTGTAGAATTCGTACCAGATTTAATGCGAATTGCAGAGTATAGCAGAAATAAAAAACTGGCTATATTGGGAAAAATTGTAACATTAGGAATGCAGCACGGTTTATCTATGCCACAAAGAATGTATGGATATACAATGCCTGGAATTCAGTGTGAAGGATTTCTGACATCCTTATGGCTTTCTGATACAGATGATTTGGAATTTTCGGGAGCTGTAGCAAAAAATAAAGGAGATGATAATGATACTTGTAATGGACTGATAAATGGTCAGGCACTTTACAATCTCGATTCATTAAAAAGAAGATATCACACATTAGAGTTTGATAAAATAATTGAGCAGATATTTGCCGAGTAAAGTTATTATGCCTCATAGACATTTTATGCGTCTATGAGGCATTTTCTATAGAAGCCGGTATCGTGCCGATTAGTATCAGCAGTGCTCCCGGAATTTCAAAAGGAGTCAGAGTTTCGTGCAAAAGCAGAACAGCAAAGATAACAACCGATAGTGTTTGACAGAATAAGCAGTGTTCATTACAATGTTTTTAGAAAAAAGAAATGGGGGAACAGAGATGTTGGAATGTGAAATTGAAATCGGAAAAGAAGAGCGGGACGCGCTGCTTGAAATCGCTTTGAATTCGAAGGAGTATCGAAAGAAAAGAAAAGCGGAAGCAATAAAATTTTCAATTCTGATTGTAGCTTGTATTTTGATTATAATATGGAGAGTAACAAATAGCGATACAAGGCTTGTTGTACTTTGCTCACTCCTGGCTGCATATAGTCTTTTTATGATATGCGGAGGAAGCAAGCTGATGCAGAAGACGGTATTAAAGAAATCTGTTACAGCAATGGATAAAGAACTAAAATCCGGTTATCGGAAGTATACTTTCAGTGAAGATGGAATTCTTTTAAAATCAGAAGTTTCAGAAGGAAATACTGCATGGACACTTTATAAGGATTGGGAAATCTATGGAAATTACATCTGCATCAGGAATCTGTCGAATGAAAATGTTCTTGTAAAACAGGATAAATTGTCGGCAGAAGAAAGGACATGGCTGATTGATTTACTGACCCGTCATCTGGGAAAAGCAGTAAATGAGAAATGAATGGAAAGAAAATAAATAAAAAATAGTAGAATTTTTCTCTCTGCCGCAAGATGATTTTAGGTCGGTTGAGGGATTAGAAAACGCCGGAAACCCGCATAAACTCTATGTTTTTGCGGGTTCTC
>NZ_QTVB01000029.1:0-33660 GCF_003435965.1 Roseburia sp. AF42-8 | reverse complement strand
GCGTATAAATAAAAGTCTTTTCAATTTATGTAGAGAAAGGTATAATAAAATTGCTGGTAAAGTTCAAAAATTACAGTTTATATATGTTATATATGGGAGGATGAAAGAATTGACAGAACAAGGAAGAGTAAATAAGACTGCAATGACAGGGCATACAATTATGGGAATCTTATTGGCACTGGTTAATTTTTTGGAAATTTTCAGAACTTCCAAGAATGTAGTTTATGTGGCGGCGCTTATTGTGCTGGCACTTGGACCGGTGGTGGCAGAATGGATTTGCTATAGGAAAAACCAGGAGACAAAAGCAATCAAGCATCTTTTGGGGATTGGATTTGCAGTATATTATACAGTAGCACTGATAGGTGCCGGCAATCAGTTGGTTTTTGTATATGTAATACCGATGTTTATTTTGATTTCTGTATTTTCAGATTCGAAATATGCATTGGAGCTTGGAATTGGAGCAACTATCGTAAATCTTATTTCTATTGCAGTACATACCATGAAAGGCCAGGGTGAGGGACCTACTTTCTATGGAACAGAGATTATTATACTGATTTTGACAACGGCATTTTCTTATTGCAGTTCTGCTGTTTTGCAGAAATCGTTTTTATCACGGCTGGGTGAAATGAATCAGGCAAAGGGACAGTCTGATACCATGCTTCAGAAAATTTTAGAAGTATCTGATGCCATGACAAAGAAAATTAATGGAATGTCGGATGAAGTAGAGTTACTTGGCAGTGGTGTCAGCGATACCAGAAATGCCATGGAAGAGTTGACCGGTGGAACAACAGATACAGCGGAGGCGGTGCAGAATCAGTTAAGCCAGACAGAAGCAATCCAGGAAAAAGTAATGCAGGTAACCCAGGCTTCTGACAGCATTGCTGAGAGCATGACAGTTACAGCAGAAGCATTGAACGCGGGTAAGAAAAATATTGAACAGCTGGTATCGCAGGTGAGTGTGACTGAGCAGACGAACAGTCAGGTGGCAGCAGAACTTACTTCTTTAAAAGAGTATATGGATAAAATGTATTCCATCATTGAGATTATCAATAATATTACTTCAGAAACCAGCCTGCTTTCATTAAATGCGTCAATTGAAGCAGCCCGTGCAGGTGAAGCAGGAAGAGGTTTTGCTGTAGTAGCATCTGAGATTTCCGGTCTGGCAACCCAGACACAGGAAGCAACGGTCAGTATTGAAGAACTGATAAGAAATGTATCGGAAGAACTGGAAAAAGTAGTGACCATCATCGAAAGCATGATTTCACAGGTTGAACATCAGAATGTAACAGTCAATGAAACTGCCGGCAGCTTCCGTACAATAGAGGATAATTCGGACCGTGTACAGAGCCAGTCGGATGCATTGTCCGGTATTGTGAAAGAATTAGAAAGTGCCAATGCAGGTATCATGGATAGTATCCAGACAATTTCCGCTATTTCAGAAGAAGTAGCAGCTCATACAAATAGTACACTGACAACCTGCGAGAAGAACCAGAAGAGCGTAGAACATCTGATGGCAGAGACTGAAAATTTAATTGAACTAACGCATCAGCTTCAGCAGTAAAGATATTTATTATATGAGCAGGGAGCAGAAAATGGGAGCATATCATAATCTTTCAGAAAAATTACAGCAGAGAATCATAGAAGACAGAAAAGAGCATAGGGCAAATCCATATGCTTTTTCCGAAGAACAGGTTTTGCGCCGGGAGATGAATCATGACAGGGCGAATCTCTGGAGACCTCCCTTTGTCCGGGACATTGAGAAAATCATGCATCTGCCTTATTATAACCGTTATGGAGACAAGACGCAGGTATTTTCCCTTTACAGAAATGATGACATTTCAAGACGGGCGCAGCATGTGCAGCTCGTTTCAAGGATTGCAAGGAATATTGGAAATGTATTAAATCTCAATCAGGATTTAATAGAAGCAATTTCCCTGGGGCATGACATCGGACATGCACCATTCGGACATGCTGGTGAGAGAATTTTAAGTGCACTTTTGCGGGGAGAGACGGGACGATATTTTAACCATAATGTGCACAGTGTGCGTGTACTGGATGTACTGGGACAGAGAAATATCAGCCTGCAGACTCTGGATGGAGTCCTATGCCATAATGGAGAAATGGAGCAGCAGGAGTATCAGCCGAAAAAGGCGAAGACCTTTGCAGATCTGGATACAGAAGTAGAAATGTGCTATCAGAAGGAAGATGGAATTAAACATCTTGTGCCGGGAACACTGGAAGCCTGTGTAATGCGGATTTGTGATATTATAGCTTATCTTGGCAAGGACAGACAGGATGCTGTACGCCTGCATCTTCTGCCGGATGACAGAGGCTTTAACGGAGATACTATAGGCAGCAGCAATGCGGAAATCATCAATAATATGGTAGTTAACATCATTGAAAACAGCTATGGAAAACCATATCTTTCCATGGATGAAGCATATTTTCAACAGTTGAAGCTTGCAAAGACTGAAAATTATGAGTATATCTATCACAATGAGAAAATCGAAAAAGTCATCCGGGAAAATCTGAATCCGATGTTTGAAGAGATGTACTATCAGTTATTGAAAGATGCAAGGGATAAGAATGAAAATTCCTGGCTTTACCGCCACCACATTGCATATGTGGCAGAAAACAACCGGTTCAGCAGAACCTTTTCGAAGGAACAATACATGGAGACAGAACCGAACCAGCTTGTGGTGGATTATATTGCAAGCATGACGGATGATTATTTTGTAGATTTGTACCATGAAATGTTCCCGAAAGGAAAGCATGATGTAAAATACATCGGCTACTTTGATGAAGATTAACTATTTTAATGGCGAGGCTGTTGCCCGGGAAACCATCCGGTCAACAGCCTTCAATTCTTCTAAGAAAAGCTGCTGGTTATAGCTGGAAAGAGTATGATAGATACTTAGCAGTTCACCTTCACAGCTGTTGAGATGCGTCAGACTGGCATTGCGGATGTTACTGTGACCGAGCAGATAGTCGGTGGAAGTATGAAAATAGTCGGCTATTCTTACTAAGGTTGCATAGTCAGGTTCTTTCCCCTGATTGATATATCCATTCAGAGCAGAGGGAGAGATATGTAGTGCATCTGCAAGCTGCCGCTGGGTAATGTTAGCTTCTTCAATCAGGTATCGTAACTTAGAACCGATATTCATATACAAACCTCATCTTTCGTAAATAATACCTCTATTTTAAAACATGTTAAAAAACCAGTGACAAAAATAAACGAAAGATAAATTATATCAACGGAGCACAAACTATTCACATATGTAAATCAACACCAGCCACCATCTAAGGTAATAATCTGACCGGTGAGATATGGACTTTGTGATACGATAGCATAAGCAAGTTCAGCTGTTTCAACAGGTGTACCATATCTGCCGCAGGGAATTTCGGATTCTAAGTCAGCACGCTCTTCAGCAGAAAAACAGGCGTTCATGGAAGTGTCAATGGTGCCGCAGGCAATGGAATTGACCGAGATTCCACTGGGTGCGACCTCTTTGGCAAGTGCCTTTGTAAAGGAATTAACAGCTCCCTTGCTGGCGGAATACGCAACCTCACAGGAGGCACCTACATTTCCCCAGACAGAAGAAATGTTAAGAATCCGGCCTGATTTTTTGTGCAGCATATCTGGCAGAGCATATTTGCAGCAGGAAAAAACAGAAGAAAGATTGGTGTTTATAACGTGCTGCCATTGTTCATAAGTCATATCCTGCAGCAGGCCGATGTGGGAGATTCCGGCATTGTTGATCAGAACATCAACCGAAAGGGACTGCTGGTGAATTATGGCAAACATATTGGCAACAAAATCCGGATCACTGACATCTCCGATAACCGGAAGAACCGTGACATGATATTTGTCCGAAAGTTCATCAGACAAAGCCTTAAGAGCAGTTTCGGAATGACAGCAATTTAAAATGAGCTGATAACCGTGGCGGGCAAATACTTCTGCAATAGCAGCACCGATGCCCCGGGAAGCTCCGGTAATTAAAACAGTATTCATAAGAAACAAATCCTTTCTGGTTTTTATCTGCCTTAGAAAAATGATAGCACAGATGAAAGCGTTAAAAAATACAGTTATATTTTAGACTTATTTTAGAATACAGGCAATCCCTTTTGAAAAATCCTGCAGATTTCCTGATTTCAGAAAGATATTCGAAAAATTCTCTAAAAATACAGTAAATATTGCACAAAAAACTTGTAAATATTCGTACAAAATAGTATAATAAAACCATGATATCAGTCTGTATCAAATAAATGGCAAAGGGGTTGGACATCATGCGTATTACTATTTCAGGAAGAAACATCGAATTGACAGACGGTCTTAAGGCAGCAGTTGAGGACAAAATTGGAAAACTGGAGAAGTACTTTACTCCGGACACAGACGTATTTGTAACTTTGAGTGTAGAAAAGGAGAGACAGAAAATCGAGGTTACGATTCCTGTACCTGGACACATTATCCGTTCAGAGCAGGTAAGCAATGATATGTATGTATCGATTGATCTTGTAGAAGAGATTATTGAGAGACAGCTTAAAAAGTATAAGAATAAGATTATTACAAAACAGCAGAGCAACAGCAATTTCCGTAAGGAATATATTGAAAAAGAAGTGGAAGCAGATGATGAAATTAAAATCATCCGTACCAAGAAATTCGATATGAAACCAATGTATCCGGAAGATGCATGTGTTCAGATGGAATTATTAGGACATGATTTCTTTGTATTCGTAAATGCAGAGGATGACAATGTAAACGTTGTATATAAGAGAAAAGGTAACACCTACGGTCTGATTGAACCGGAATTCTAGATATATAACGAAAAAGACTATCACCGGCAGTTCCTTATGGATAACTGGTAACAGACAGCGGTATCGCAGTTAACGTTTTGACAACAGGCTTGACAAAACGCCAATAGCGGTACCGCTATTTTTATGCTACAGTAGTTATAATATATCGATAAGACATTTCTATGGAACAGTCAATACGATGGGTTATGAGAAAAGGGAGGTTAGGAATTGGCTTGTTACAATCTTGGGGATTATATATGTGAATCCCGCAAACAGCTTGGCATTACACAGGAAGAACTTGCTTTTGGCATCTGTTCAACTGGAACTTTATCAAAAATTGAAAACGGATTTGTGGTACCGAAGCGGAAAAATTATGAAGCTATTATGCAGCGTCTTGGAAAGACGATGGGTATATGCAATATTCATGCAACGGCGGAAGAAATGGAATTATATGCCTATATGCGACAGCTGGTGCATGCAGTAGCAAATAATGATATGGAAGGCAGCAGGGAACTCTGGCAGAGACAACCGGAACATAAACAGGAGGATAAACTGACCAGACAGTTCTTTTCATACATAAAGGCGGTGCTGGACAGTAAGGAAGGAGTCCGTCCGGAACTTGTATATGCAAAGCTGGAAGAAGCATTACATCTGACACATCCGGCAGGGCTGGCAAATCTGGTGCAGAAGCGGATGTTTACCTTTGAGGAAATCAACATTATCAACAGTATGGCGGTACAGAAACAGCGGCTTGGTGAAAGAAAGCAGGCACTCCGCATCTGGATGCAGTTATCTGATTATCTGGAAGTAAGAAAAGTAGATGACGAAGAAAAAGAAAAGGTATATCCGATGATACTTTACAATGAAGCTAATCTTTTGTATGAGATGGAAATTTACAGAGAGGCGCTGGAATTATGCAATAAGGGTATCGATTATTGCACAAGGAGCAATAAATATATGGTATTGCCATATCTTTTGCTCTGCAAGTCCGGAATTTTAAAATGGATGGAGCAGCCGGAAGAAGCCATGGATATACAGCAGTGTGCAGAGCATCTTTTTCAGGTGTTTGAAAATCATAATGCAAAGCCCGGAGAACCAATCTTGATTGCTTTGTGAGATTCTCTTGTCATTCTAAGAAAAAAAGGTATAATATACATATTGAAAAAAGAGATGTAATATACATATTTGAATCTGAAAGAAAGAAGGACATTAGAGAATGAATATCGTAGTTTTGGCAGGCGGCTTGAGCACAGAGCGTGATGTGTCTTTTAAAACAGGAGATATGGTAACAAAGGCATTGCGGAAGAATGGACATCAGGTTATTCTTCTGGATGTGTTTATGGGATATGGAGAAGAAGAACAGGATATTACTGGAATTTTTGAACATTCAGAAGAAGCAAGTGTAAAAGTAGCGGATATACCGGAGACGGCTCCGGATCTTGATAAGGTAAGAAAGAGTAGAAAAGACCAGTCTGCCTGCTTCTTTGGACCGAATGTAATCGCAATGTGCCGTATGGCAGATATTGTATTTATGGCATTACATGGAGAAAATGGAGAGAATGGTAAGATTCAGGCAGCCTTTGATTTGTTTGGAATCCGTTATACCGGAAGCGGCTATTTAAGCAGTGCGATTGCTATGAATAAAAATATGGCAAAGCAGTTTTTTGAAGCCAATGGAATCCCTTGCCCGAAGGGCATTTATATGAAGAAAAAGGACAGAAAAGACAGCCTGGCTGAAATCGGAATTACGCTGCCTTGTGTGGTAAAGCCATGCTGTGGTGGTTCCAGTATTGGGGTTTCCATTGTAAAAGAAGAAAGCAATTTTACAAAAGCATTGGAGGATGCATTTTTCTGGGAAGATGAAATCTTAATTGAAGAGTATGTAGAGGGAAGAGAATTTTCAGTAGGTGTCATCAAAGGAAGAGCATTGCCGGTTATCGAGATTGCACCAAAAGAAGGATTTTACGATTATAAAAATAAGTATAAGGCTGGAAGCACAGTGGAAACCTGTCCGGCAGATATTAAAGACAGTGTGGCAAAAGAGATGCAGAAGCATGCAGTAAAAGTTGCGGAAGCGTTAGGCCTGGACACCTATTCCAGAATCGACTTCTTAGTCAATGCAAAAGATGAAGTATACTGCTTAGAGGCAAATACATTGCCTGGTATGACAGCAACCAGCTTACTGCCGCAGGAAGCCAAGGTAGAAGGAGTAAACTTCGAAGAGCTATGCCAGCAGCTGGTTGATATTTCCATGGAGAAATACGGAGCATAAGAAAGGGCAGAGAAGGCAGATATGAAGGAACTGACATTAGCACAGATTGCAGAAGCCTGCGGTGGAACATTAATAGGTGGGAATGAAGCAAAAGAATATACCGTAACCGGAGTAGAGATTGACAGCCGGAGAGTAAAGGCAGGAGATTTATTTGTTGCCATTCCGGGAGAAAAGGTCGATGGTCACAAATTTATTCCGGATGTATTAAAAAAAGGAGCATATGCACTGGCCCAGCAGAGTCTTGATGTAGATGGAGCTTATATTCTGGTGGAAGATACCGTAACTGCCATGAAGCGTCTGGCACATTTCTATCGGAATACCCTTGACATTAAAGTAGTGGGAATTACCGGAAGTGTTGGAAAGACCAGTACCAAAGAAATGATTGCATCTGTACTGGGCACAAAATTCCGGGTACATAAGACACAGGGGAATTTTAATAATGGAATCGGTCTGCCACTGACTATTTTTCAGATTGAAAAAGAGCATCAGGTTGCAGTTCTGGAAATGGGAATTTCTGAATTTGGAGAGATGCATGAACTGGCAGATATGGCGCAGCCGGATATTATGGTTATTACCAATATCGGTTTATGTCATCTGGAGAATTTGAAAACCAGAGATGGAATCTTAAAAGCAAAGACAGAAAGCTTTGCCCATTTGAAACCGGATGGTGTTGTGATATTAAATGGGGATGATGACAAACTTTCTACTGTAGAGCAGGTGGCAGGAAGAAAGCCTGTATTTTATGGAATCAGGGGAAGGAATCTCTGCGAGACTTCTGTCTGTGCAGATGCAGTTACAGAGCATGGTTTAGAAGGAATGACAGCAGAATTCCACACTCTACAGGGAGACATGGAAGTATTTATTCCAATTCCGGGAGAACATAATGTATATAATGCACTGGCAGCAACCTGCGTGGCAGAACAGTTAGGCCTTTCCATGGATGAAATTAAATGTGGAATTGCAGCCGCTTCCACCATCAGCGGAAGAACTAATCTGATTCACACAAAGGGCATGACGGTTATTGATGACTGCTACAATGCGAATCCGGTTTCCATGAAGGCATCTTTGGATGTCCTGTCTAAGGCAGGGGGACGAAAGATAGCGGTTCTTGGAGATATGGGTGAATTAGGCGAGGATGAGAAACAGCTTCATTATGAAGTGGGAACCTATGCCGGAACACTGCCGATTGATTTGTTATTCTGTGTTGGAACATTATCCGGGAAACTGGCAGAAGGAGCGAAGAAACAGAATCCGGCTCTGACCGTAAAACACTATGCAACCCGTGAGGAGATGACAGAAGAACTTCTTGCTACCGTAAAAGAAGGAGATACTGTTTTAGTCAAGGCATCCCATTTTATGGAATTCCCGAAAGTGGTGGCAGCATTAACCGAAGCATAAGAAAATGTTTTTTTTAATGGTAAATACAGGAAGTGTTTGATAATAATATAGAAAAATGAAAAAAGAAACTGTAACTTTGAAGTATAGTCATCAAAGCTACAGTTCTTTTTTTTATCAATATTTGCGGTTTAAAGATATTTCCGGTTATCTGCCAGCAGCTCATGCACCGTATTCTGTGTATAGGCAGCAAGATGTTTGCGGTCATCAGCAGAAAGCTGATCTAAATAAATCGGAGTACCATACTGCAGGATAACATGGGTAGGTTTTACCTTTGGAAAATGATTTTCCAGAATATCAGCAGAATTGGTGATTGCCATAGGAACAATCGGACATCCGGTTTTCTCAGAGAGCTTTAGGCTTCCGGCTTTGAAAGGAAGCATTTCGTCCTCGGTCTTGTTTCTGGTACCTTCCGGGAAGATACACATGGAAATGCCGGCTTTAATCTGGTCGATACCGGTCAGAATGGTTTTTAAGCCCTTCTTCATATCGGTACGGTCTAAGAAGAGGCAGTAGAGCCGTTTCATCCAGATGTTTAAAAGAGGAACTTTTCCCATGGTGTCTTTGGCAATGTAACCGGTGAGTCTCGGACATCTGGAATAAGTGATAATAATGTCAAAATAACTTCTATGATTTCCGATATAAAGAACCGGAACATCTTTTGGAACATTTTCTTCCCCGATTACAGTCAGCTTAACGCCACAGATAAACATAATCACACGGAATGCCCACTGCACCATGCGAAGACTGCTGATATCGGCGGCATGGCGGTTACATTTACGGATAATCCATTCTGCAAAGAGAACTGGAATACCAAGAATCAGGTAAAGAACAGCAAATAAAAGTGCAAGAATTGCTCGTATCATAGAGATAGAATTCCTTTCTGGATATAAATTTCAAAAACAAAATACTGATTTCTTTCCCTATTATAGCGGTAAAACTTAAGAATTACAACATGATAATCCGGATTTTGGAATAGAATGAAAAGAATAAAAACAGGGAGAAGAAAGTGAAACAGAAAACAATAGAAGCAGGGAAAGCTGTCCGGAGTGTCATCAGTCTGCTTGCGGTGGCATGGATTGGACTGGCAGCAGCAGGCTGCGGTATCGAAGATGCCAATGGCAGTAAAATAGAAGACGTGGAGTTTACCGTGTTAGAAGAGGAAGCAGTGCCGGAAGAATTGAAACAGGAAATTGAAGAACGAAAGGAAATGGATTTCAAGCTGACTTATGAAGATAACGGAAAACTCTATATTGCAAGGGGTTATGGAGAGAAGGAAACGGGAGGCTACAGCATTTCCGTAAAAGATGTTTATCTGACTCAGAATGCCCTCTGTTTTGTTACAACGCTGATTGGCCCGGGGGAGAATGAGACGGTGGCAAAGGCACCAAGTTTCCCATATATTGTGGTTGAGGTGACAAAATGTGACAAGAACGTGGTGTTTGAGTGAAAAAATGGTACTTTTTTCCCTTTGACAGCATTTTAACACGGTGATATACTAAAGAGCGTGGATAAAAAAGGAGGAACTGGTATATGCAGAGAGCAGATATTAACAGAGTCCGGGCATCCGTGCATCAGCAGTGCGGTAGCAGTGTAATGATTCAACTGGACAGAGGTCGTAATAAAGTAGATGTACAGCGTGGTGTAATACAGAATGCTTATCCGAGTGTATTCACGATTCTTGTAGATGATGAAAGAGAAGGCAATCCGCCACAGTTATTATCTTTCAGTTATACAGATATCATAACAAGAGATATCCGAATGAAATTATGTTAGAAGAATAAAGTCCCTTTTTCCTGAATAAAATGAAATAACATTCAGGAAGGGGATTTTTTTAGTGGAAATAAAGAAACAGAACATACATATGAATTATGAAAAAGCCAGTGCCATGAGTCAGATTACTCTGGATGATGATTACAATCTACCGGATTATCGGCCGGATATTGTAAAAGTACTGAAAGAAAAAGGTGAAATCCGCTTTGATGAGATACAGGTAAAAGAAGGACGTATTTATGTGAAGGGGAATCTTATCTTTCATGTGCTCTACCGCAGCGATATGGAGGAGCATAAATTAGACTGCCTGCGGGGACAGATCCCATTTGAAGAAACCATCAGTATGGATGGAGTGAATGAATTAGATCCGGTGGACGTCACAGCAGAACTGGAAGACATTAATATCGGGATTATTAATTCCAGAAAATTAAGTGTTCGTGCACTGGTGATGCTGAAGGCAGAAATGCGGATGCGCAAGGAGACGGAACTGATTACGGGAGTAGCCATGGAACATCCGTTGGAAATCCTTCAGAACAGGCATAATATTCTGGAATTGGAAACCTGTAAGAAAGATAATTACCGGTTGAAACAGGAAATAGAGCTGCCCCAGAGCAAGCCAGATGTAGAACAGATTTTATGGAAAAGTGTGCAGCTTCGGGGTGTGGAAACGAGGTTACGAGAAGAAAAAATCCAGCTTACCGGAGAAATAAGACTGTTTTTGCTATATTATGCCCAGAAAGAAGAACGCCGGTTAGAATGGTTAGAAGAGACGATACCACTGAACGGAGAACTTGCCTGCGAGGGATGCAGTGAGGAAAAAATCTATCGGATTCAGGTAACACCTGCCAGTGTGGAAGTAGAGGTCAGACCGGATTATGATGGAGAAGACCGGAAAATCAGTCTGGATATGACGTTAGAATTAGATATCTGTATCTGGAAGGAAACAGAGGCAGATGTAGTAGAGGACGTATATTCGCTGCGGGAAGAGATGACACCAGCTTATGAAGAAGTTACCATGAGCAGGCTGCTGGCAAAGAATTATGCAAAATGCCGGTTGACAGACCACATGAATTTAAAGAAGAATCAGGAGAATATCCTGCAGATTTGTTCCTGCGAAGGAATGGCATTTATTGACCATGTGGAGCCACAGGCAGACGGTCTTAAAGTGGAAGGAAGCCTGAATGTGGAAATCCTTTATGTAACCACGGACGATGCCATGCCGATTGGAACCTGCCGGGAGACATTTCCTTTTGAACAGTTGATTGAAGTCCCGGAAATGACAGACGATATGAACTATGAACTGGAAGCGGGAATCGAGCAGTTGTCAGCGATTCTTTTAGACAATACCCAGATTGAGGTAAAGGCAGTACTGAATCTGAATCTGATTGCATTTTCACAGGAGAACATCCAGAAAATGGATGAAATCAGAATTACAGAACGGGATATGGAAGAATTACAGAGACAGCCAGGAATTACCGGATATATTGTAAGAGAGGGGGACAGTCTCTGGAAAATTGCCAAGGCAAATCATACGACTATTTCCCAGTTAATGGAAACCAACGACTTAAAGAGTGAAGAAATTCAAAAAGGCGATAAATTGTTAATTGTAAAGATGGTATCATGATGTTATACTAAGATGATAGGAAATACACAAAAGTGGAAGGAGCAGAAATATGCACAGAAAAAAACATATGTGGAAAATGCGGTTGGTTGCAGCAGGACTGGTAGCAATTCTTGGAATTTCATGTTTTCAAAGTGCGTCAGCAAGCGCTCTTTCAAAGGCTAAAAACAAGAAGAGTGAAGCACAGACCGCATTGGATAATGCCAATGCAGATATAGAGAATATACAGAGCCAGCAGCAGGAACTGCAGTCCCAGATTGATGCACTGGATGCAGATCTGGTAAATATTATTATGAACTTAGATATTCTGGAAGGGGAACTTTCGGATAAGCAGACTGAACTGGATAATGTGACAGCACAGCTTGCACAGGCGCAGGAAGATGAACAGAACCAGTACGATGCTATGAAAAAGCGTATCGTATATATGTATGAGAATGGGGATGACAGTTATATTGAGGCACTGGTGGGCGCAACAGATTTCTCCGATTTACTGAATCGTCTGGAATATGCCCAGCAGATTTATGATTATGACAGAAATCTTCTGACGCAGTATCAGGAGACAGTGCAGCAGGTAGCTGACCTTAAGAGTCAGGTGGAGACAGAGAAGGCAGAGTTAGAGGAAGTGCAGCAGTCTTATCAGGAACAGCAGGCTTCTTATGAAAGCATGATTGCAGAGAAACAGTCTCAGATGTCTGATTTTGATACCCAGCTTGCATCAGCCCAGAGTCTTGCAGCCCAGTATAAAGCTACTGTTGATGAGCAGAATGAAATCATAAGACAGGAGCAGGCAGCTGCAGCAGCTGCCGCTGCTCAGAATAATAATAAAGGCAATAATACAACAACTGCTAACAATAATAATGGAAATACAACGGGAAATAATAATGGCAGCAATACCGGAGGTGACAGCACTACTGGTGGCAGTACAGGGGGAGGTGGATTGAATCCTTCTTTTAGTACATCAGTAAGTGGAAGTGATGTAGTATCTTATGCCTGTCAGTTTATTGGAAACCCGTATGTATGGGGCGGCGAGAGCCTGACTGATGGAGCAGATTGTTCCGGATTCATTAAAAGTGTCTATGCAAACTTTGGAATCAGCCTGCCTCATAGTTCGGTAGCATTACAGCGGGCAGGAAGTGAAGTAAGCTATGAGAATGCCCAGCCAGGTGACATTGTCTGCTATGCCGGTCATGTGGCAATTTATATGGGCGGAGGACAGATTGTCCATGCAAGTTCACCGTCTACCGGCATTAAGACAGGCTCAGCAACTTATCGAAGCATTATATCTGTCCGGCGTGTATTGTAAAAAGTTATCCATAAAGAAGAAAAATGATAAAAATTCCCCGCAGTAAGCAAACTACTGCGGGGTTTTAAGAACTTGTAAAATCTTTCAAGTTGCGTATAATGAAAAAGTAGAAAATATTTTAGGAGGAATAAGAAATGCAGATAGAACAGTTACAAAAAGAAATGATAGCAGCAATGAAGGCAAAAGATAAACCAAGAAAAGATGCAATTTCTTCGCTGGTTTCTGCAGTGAAGAAAACAGCAATTGATGAAGGCTGTCGTGATGACATAAAAGAAGAATTAGTAAACCGTGTGATTTTAAAAGAAATGAAGACCGTAAAAGAACAGATTGATTCCTGTCCGGCAGAAAGAACAGATTTACTTGCGGAATATCAGCAGCGTTATGACATTATGAGCGAATATGCACCGGCAATGCTTTCTGAGGAAGAAGTACGTAAGATTCTGACAGAAAAATTTGCAGATGTCATTGCAACCAAAAATAAAGGTCAGATTATGAAAACAGTTATGCCGGAGTTAAAAGGTAAGGCAGATGGTAAATTAATCGGACAGGTTGTAGCAGAGCTTTGCAAATAGGATAGTGTATGAGTGAAAATAAATCACAGAAGAAGCGCATATGGTTCATTACAATACTGATTCTACTGGTACTGTTATTAATCAGTCTCTTTGTTTCCGAACGAAGGGGGAAGATTGTATACAGGGAGTATCTTTCCGAAGATATCCTGACAGTAGATGGAGAAAAACTGCAGCTTGGGGATCTGGCAATGTATATCGCTTATGAGGAACTGAAGGTAGAAGATGAGGCAGCAGCCTATGACTATTATGATACGAATAAGTATTGGAATCTTCATACCAGTGGAAGGTTTGTAAAAGAAGTGGCAAAGACCCATGTCATCGAAATGGCAGTACATGATGAAATCTTTTACCGGCAGGCAATGGCAGAGAAACTGACGCTGGATGAAAAAGAAGAAGAACAGCTTTGCAGCCGTCAGGAGGATTTCTGGACGGATATGACAGAGGAACAGCAGGAAAGACTGGGCGTTGATAAAGCAGAGATAGATCGTCAGTTAGAGAAAGCTGCACTGGCACAGAAATATCAGAATCAGATAGCAGCAGAGAATAACAGTGATTTTGACGGTTACAGTGCCGGGGCAGAGCCATATGAGCAGATTTTAAAAGAACATAAGTATAAACTGAATGAGAAGCTCTGGGACAGAGTGGATTTTGGGAATATCATATTGAATCATTAGAATGGAAGGAAATAGAAATGTCTGTAAAAATAGGTAGAAATGATCCCTGCTGGTGTGGCAGTGGAAGAAAGTATAAGACATGCCATCAGTCATTTGATGAGAAGATTGAAAAGTATCGTGAGGCAGGCTGTATTGTGCCAACCCATGATTTGATTAAGACACCGAAGGATATCGAAGGTATCAGGGAAAGTGCCAAAATTAATGTGGCAGTACTGGATTATGTGGCTGAGCATATCAAAGCCGGCATGAGTACAGAAGAAATTGACCGTATGGTATATGAGAAAACAACAGCTATGGGTGGAATCCCGGCACCACTTAATTATCAGGGATTTCCGAAGAGCGTCTGTACGTCAATTAATGAAGAGGTATGCCATGGTATTCCATCGGAGGATATTATTTTAAAGGATGGCGATATCATTAATGTGGATGTTTCCACAATATTAGATGGATATTTTTCTGATTCCTCCAGAATGTTTCTGATTGGAGATGTCAGTGAAGAAAAGAAGCGTCTTGTCCAGGTAACGAAAGAATGTGTGGAAGAAGGCTTAAAAGCGGTAAAACCATGGGGCTTTTTAGGAGATATGGGTCAGGCAGTGCAGGACCATGCTTATGAAAATGGCTATACTATCGTAAGAGAAATCGGTGGACATGGTGTTGGAAAAGAATTCCACGAAGAGCCATGGGTTGGCTATCACAGCAAGAGAGGAACCGAGATGCTCTTAGTTCCGGGCATGATGTTTACGATTGAGCCAATGGTAAATATGGGAAAAGAAGCTATCTACATAGATGATGAAAATAACTGGACCGTGTATACAGAAGACGGACTTCCAAGTGCTCAGTGGGAGATTCAGGTTCTGGTAACCGAAGAGGGAACCGAAGTTATTTCCTGGTAGGTATCTCTTAAAAAAGCTATTTTTGAAAGAAAAACCGGATGGAAAGTTTCTCGTTCTGGTAAGCGCAAAGATGCTTATAGATAACAAGCAGTGCAATTCCAAGGCAGGCAAAGTCAATGGAGAGAACCGGCACAAAGAGAAAGACCAGAAGGCAGAATACGCCAAAGGTAATAATGGACCGAAAAAGATGTGGCCGGATAATTAAGACCACAGAAAAAAGAATATAAGCAGCTGCAAGGAAAAGAACCGGCAGAACAACCGGAAAGATTCCAAGCAGTACACCAAAGGAGACGGCAATGGCTTTGCCGCCTTTTTTGTTACTGTTTTTTGGATGAAACTGCAATGGGAACGCATGTCCGAGAACCGGTGCTATCAGAATCGGAATCATGTATGGAGTGTCAATATCCAATGTCCGTAGGGCGAGTATAACCGGGAAAAAGCCCTTGAAAAGCTCCAAAAGGAGCGCAAGAATACCAGCCCGGAATCCGCCGTACACAAAGGCATTGGCAGTGCCGGGATTTCCATCCGGACTTAATGCACAGATATCTTTCTGGAATAATATCTTTGGAATCCAGTAGGCATAGAGTATGCTGCCGCTGAGATAGCCGGCGATGGAAAAAAAGATGCAGGTGATAATTGACTGGTTCATATAAAGGCTCCTTTTCTTTTCGATAAACAGGTGATTGCGGAAGGAGATAGATTTTGTATAAAGGAATTTTGCGGTATTCCATATGCATTGATTTTCCGATGATGAAATACCACCGTTCTAAGTAGTTCATTTTTCTTTTTCTGATAAAAACAGTCTTTTCCATGTTTAACAGAATCCTGGTACTGTTCGTCAAAGTGCGGATGCCTGGTAAGGACTGTTAGGGGCACTTGGAATTTCGTCTGGCAACAGGCAACGCTGGTACAGGGATGTACCAGCGAGGCACAGTTGAACATGGATGTGAATTTGTGCCGGTTGCAGATGAAAATAGTATGATGTCGAAATTCCTAGTGCCCCTTGCAGGCTTTATGTGGCATCCGCTTTTGACGGACAGTGCCGAGATTCTGTCAAAGCAAGCGAAAAGACAGTTTATAATCAAGAAAAATGAACCACTAAGAATGGTTGGCATTTCACATCCAGGAAAATCAGATGTATATGGAATGCCACAAAATTTCCTATTAAAATCTTTTCTTCTGCTTCCACAATCACTTGTTTGAATAAAAGCAATTGTCGTTATTTTTCAGACAGTGATTCTAACAGGTCCACAATGCGTTCTGCTGCATCGGATTTCTGCTCCCGGAGCTGTGCGGTATGCATTTCCTCCTGCAAATCATGGCTTCGCATCAGCAGCATTCCAAGGCGAATCTGCTCTATCATGTATTTAGAGGCATAGGAAATGCCACGGTCTACGAAAAATGCACTGTTTGCGGTTTCGCAGCCTGGAATCGGTGCGGTATGGATAGTTGGGATTCCCTTTACTAAAGTTTCAGTGGAAGTAAGTCCGCCCGGCTTGGTAAAGATGACATCACAGGCATCCATATAAAGGGAAACATGTCTGGTGTAGCCTAAGACATGAACCCGCGGGCAATGTCTGAATTCTTTGGTGAGAACAGACTGTAATTTCTTATTGTTTCCGCAGATAATTACAATGTGTTCGTCATTTTTACACTGCTTATAAAGTGTCATGGCAAAGACTGCAAGCTTTCCAAATCCCATACTTCCACTCATAATGAGAAAGGTAGGAGCATCAGCATCTAGGTGGCATTTGCGGCGGGCAATGTCCTTTGGTGTATGTTTAGTAAAAGAACGTCGCACCGGGATACCGTAAGGCAGTAATTTCTCTTTTGGAACACCGCGTTTTATATATTCGTCTACTAAATCCTCATGGGGAATAACATAGTAGTCGCAGTTGGTTTCCTCCCAGAAAGGGATGCAGGTATAATCGGTTCCGATAGCGACTGCTTTTACCGGCAGCATGTTGTGTTTCTTCATATGAGTAATGGTCTCTGCCGGGTAAAGGTGCGGCATCACCACAATGTCATAATTTCCTTCTTCGATGAGGCTGCAAGCGGTTTTGCCAGCCTTGCATTTGCCCAGTAAACCGGAGATTTGAAATGGCGGTTACTGATAAGCCTTCCCAGCTTATAAATGAAACCGAAAAACCACGGAAGATGTTTTACAATCCCAATATAAAGTCCGCTGATAAGGCGTGAAGTATGTCTTTTGCCAAGCTGCATGGCATCGACAAAATTTACTTCGTGTCCCCTTGCCAGAGCGGCTTCTTCCACGGCATGACCGGCGGCGTTATGTCCTTCTCCTGTGTTGCAGGATAAAATCAGAATTTTCACAAAAAATCCCCTTTCCGAACTTTTCTTTCGTATAGAACATCTTAATATATTTGCAATAAAATAGCAACTTTTCATAAAAAATTGTAACGATAAAACTTAACATTTTATAAAAAATTGCTTGTATTTCTGGCAGTATAAATTTATAATAAAAAGGTGTTTTTTAAAACAGAGGGCAGTAAATAGAAAGAAGGGTATTAAGATGAAAAAATAGAAGAATATGTAAGAAGTATACCGGATTTTCCGGAACCGGGAATTATTTTCAGGGATATTACTTCCGTATTGCAGGATGCAGATGGACTTCAGCTTGCAATAGATTCCATGATCAAGCTTTTAGATGGTGTGGACTTTGATGTAGTTGCCGGTACAGAATCCAGAGGATTCATTTTCGGAGTACCAATTGCTTACGAAATGCATAAACCGTTTGTACCGGTTCGCAAAAAAGGAAAATTACCATGTGAGACCATTTCACAGTCTTATGATTTAGAGTATGGACAGGCTACCATTGAGATGCACAAGGATTCCATCAAACCGGGGCAGAAGGTTGTTTTAGTAGATGACTTAATCGCAACCGGCGGAACCATTGAAGCTGCTATCAAATTAGTAGAGCAGCTTGGCGGTGAAGTAGTCAAAGTCATTTTCTTAATGGAACTGGCTGGATTAAAGGGAAGAGAACGTTTGAAGGGTTATGATGTTGCTTCTGTAATTACATATGAAGGAAAATAATTTACAGAAGAGAAGTTTACCATGACTTATTGCCAGAGAGGCTGGCTTTAGGTATAAAAAACAATTTGGAGGAAGAAAAATGTTAGAGAAAATGTTCAAATTCAAAGAGAACAACACTAACGTCAAGACAGAAGTAATTGCAGGTCTTACCACATTTATGACAATGGCTTACATCCTGGCAGTTAACCCGAACCTGTTATCTGCTGCTGGCATGGATCCTACTGCAGTTTTGATTGCAACCTGTCTTGCATCCTTTATCGGAACACTTGCAATGGCTTTGATGGCTAATTATCCATTCGCATTAGCTCCTGGTATGGGATTGAATGCATATTTCGCATTTACAGTATGTGGAAATATGGGTTATGACTGGAGAGTCGCATTAATGGCAGTGTTCATTGAAGGTATCATCTTTATCGTGCTTTCACTGACCAACGTACGTGAGGCAATTTTCAATGCCATTCCTGCTACACTGAAAAAAGGTGTAAGTGCCGGTATTGGTCTGTTTATTGCTTTCATCGGTTTACAGGGTGCTCACATTGTTGTTGACAACAGCACTACTTTATTATCTTATGTTAAATTTACAGAGAACTGGCATACAGAAGGAATCTGTGCTTTACTTGCACTGATTGGTTTAATTCTTACCATCATTTTATATGTAAAGAATGTAAAAGGTTCCATCCTTATCGGAATCCTTGCTACATGGATCCTTGGTATGATCTGCCAGGCGGCAGGCATCTATCAGATTGATGCAGAAGCTGGATTCTATTCTTTATATCCTACATTTGCAATGACAGACTTCACCAAAATCGGAGAAACCTTTGGACAGTGTTTCAAAGCTGACTTTACCGGTGTAGGTATTGTTAACTTTATCGTAGTATTATTATCCTTCTTATTTGTAGATATGTTTGATACCATCGGAACCTTAATCGGTGTTTCTGATAAGGCAGGCATGTTAGACAAAGAAGGAAAACTTCCTAGAGTTAAAAATGCATTATTAGCTGACGCTATCGCAACATCTGCTGGTGCTGTTCTTGGTACTTCTACAACCACAACTTTTGTAGAGAGTTCTGCTGGTGTAGGTGCAGGTGCCAGAACCGGTTTTGCATCTGTTGTAACCGGATTCATGTTCCTGATTGCAATCTTATTTGCACCAATCTTTACAGCAATCCCAGGATTTGCTACCGCTCCTGCATTAATCTTCGTTGGATTCCTTATGGTATCTGCAATCGTTAAGATTGACTTCAACGATATTACAGAAGCAGCTCCTGCATACCTTTGCTTAATCGCTATGCCTCTTATGTACAGCATTGCAGAAGGTATCGCAATCGGTGTTATCTCTTACGTTATCATCAACTTAATCTGTGGTAAAGCTAAGAAGATTACTCCGCTGATGTATATTCTTGCAGTATTATTCATTTGTAAGTATATCTTCCTGTAAGAGGAGATTAAATTAAATAAAATAATTATGAAGAGCCAGATATCTTTGTTTTAAGGTATCTGGCTCTTTTACTAATATTTGAGTGTTAAGACATCAGGATGGGGGCAAAATGAAGTAAGTTATGTTGTAATTGAAAAAATATAAATGGTATTTTGCATAGTTGAAATTCCCTTCTCGTCAAAATACACAAATTCAGGAAACCAATTTTGGTAATTCAGTTTCTTGTAACGGAAATCCCAAGGTGTTACAATTGAGGAAACCGAAAAATAAAAAGTAGTTTCCGCAGAGAACAGGGGTAGTGAACATGGAATTGAGAGAGAAAATATTGCAGGGCACGATGCAGGCATTTAACCAGAAGGGATTGAAATTTACCATGGATGATATCGCCCGCATTCTTGGTATCAGCAAGAAAACAATTTATCAGGTATTTGCAGATAAAGAGGCGTTATTTCTTGCCATGGTGGATTATCTGTTTGACTGCATCAAGGAAAGTGAACGGGAAGTTATGGCAGACGAAAGCTTGGCACTTTAGAAAAAATACGGAAAATCCTAGGGGTAATGCCGGAGAGCTATAAGGAAATCGATTTCCGGCAGATGTATTTATTAAAAGATAAATTTCCGGAAATTTATCATCAGGTGGAACTTCGGTTAGAGACCGGCTGGGAGACCACCATTGCGTTATTGGAACAGGGCATGGAGGAAGGCGTAATCCGCCGCATCAACATACCGGTTTTAAAGATGATGCTGGAAGCCTCCCTGGAACAGTTCTTCCAAAGAGACATCCTGATTCAGAGTAAACTTTCCTATGGTGAGGCATTAGAGGAAGTAGTGAATATTCTGGTGGATGGAATTAACACGAGACAATAGACATGTGTGAATAGAGATGCATGAATAGAAATACACCAGTAGAAAGAGCGAGGAAAAGGTATGAGAGAAAAATACTATTTGGACAATGACTGGTATTTCAGTGAGAAATGGGAAGCAACACAGGGCAATGCAGAATATGACGAAGCAGCAATGCAGAGCGTACGGATTCCCCATACGGTAAAGGAACTGCCCTTTCACTATTTTGATGAGCATGCGTATCAGATGGTAAGCGGCTACCGCAGACACCTTTTGGCGAAGAAAGAGTGGGAAGGAAAAGTGGTACGGCTGACCTTTGAGGGAGTTGCCCATGACAGTGAAGTCTATGTAAATGGAAAGAAAGCAGGCACACACCACTGCGGATATACGGCATTTACCATTGATATTTCAGCACAGCTTCACTATGGGGAAGATAATATCATTGCGGTGCGGGTGGACAGCAATGAGAATCTGAATGTTCCGCCCTTTGGATTTGTCATTGATTATATGACTTACGGTGGAATTTACCGGGATGTGTACCTTGAGATAAATGAGGAAAGCTATCTTGCAGATGTATTTTTAAAACCACAGGTGGAGCTGGAAACGAAGAAGGGAACACTGTTATCGGAAATCACGCTGGCAGGAAACGAAGAAAACCTGTTGTTACGGCAGAACATTCGGAAAAAAGGTGAAGAGGAATACCGTCTGGTTGGAGAGAAAACTTTTTCTGAAATTCCTACGCAGGAGGGAAAGAAAAAACTTGCATTTCCGGCAGGAATCGTATCCCTATGGGAGGTAGAGAATCCGGCGTTATATGAAGTAAAGACCCAGCTTGTAACCGGAAATAATATAATCGATGAGGTTGTAACAACGGTGGGCTTTCGTCAGGCAGTATTCCAAAAAGATGGCTTTTACTTAAATGGACAGAAGTTTAGAATCCGGGGCTTGAACCGTCACCAGAGCTATCCTTATGTGGGCTATGCCATGCCGGCTTCCATACAGCGGATGGATGCGGAAGTATTAAAGAAAGAGTTAGGGCTGAATGCAGTGCGGACCTCCCATTATCCGCAGTCCCAGGAATTTATAAACCGGTGCGATGAGCTTGGACTTATGGTATTTACCGAGATTCCGGGCTGGCAGCATATCGGTGATGAAGCGTGGAAAGCGCAGGCGGTGGAAAATGTAAAAGACATGGTGATACAGTACCGCAACCATCCATCCACTATTCTCTGGGGTGTGAGGATTAATGAATCGCAGGATGACGATGAATTTTACCGCCGCACCAATGCAATAGCACATAAGTTAGATGATACCAGACAGACCGGTGGCGTGCGGGCACATAAAAAGAGCAGTCTTTTGGAGGATGTATATACCTATAATGATTTTGTACACAATGGTCTGAACAAAGGCTGTGAGCATAAGAAGGATGTGACATCCGATATAGAAAAACCGTATCTTATCACAGAATATAACGGACATATGTATTCCACCAAATCCTTCGACTGGGAAGAACATCGTATGTGGCATGCACTCCGCCACGCCAGTGTACTGGATGCAGTAGCAGGAGAAGAGGACATTGCCGGAAGCTTCGGATGGTGTATGGCAGATTATAATACACATAAAGATTTCGGCAGTGGAGACAGAATCTGCTATCACGGAGTCTTAGACATGTTCCGTAATCCGAAAATGGCGGCAGATGTGTATGCCTGCCAGCAGGAAGAAAGACCGGTATTAGCCTTAAGTTCAACGATGGATATTGGAGAGCATCCAGCCTGCAACCGGGGGCAGACTTATATTTTTACCAATGCAGACAGCGTTAAAATGTACAAAAATGACCGGTTTATCAAGGAATATAAGAAAACGGATTCTCCATATAAGAATCTGAAACATGGTCCGGTTCCAATTGATGATTACATTGGAAATGCCATCGAAGAGGGAGAGAATTTCGCACCGAAACAGGCGGCAATGGTAAAAGAGGTTTTGAATCTGGCAGCACGATATGGCATGAACCATCTGCCGAAAAGAGCATATTATCTGGCAGCAAAGCTGATGCTTTTTTATCATATGAAGATGGAGGATGCGGTTGCACTTTATAACAGGTATGTCGGGGACTGGGGCGGACAATCTATGGTATATAAGTTAGAAGCCATAAAGGATGGTAAGGTGGTCAAAACTTTAGTAAGAGAACCGGTACAGAAGGTGCAGTATCAGATTACGGTCAGCAGTCAGAAATTAAAAGAAACACATACCTATGATGTGGCTGCGGTAAGAATACAGGCAGTGGATGAAAATGGAAATCTGTTGCCATATTTTCAGGAGCCGGTGCAGCTAAAATGTGAGGGAGCATTAGAACTCATCGGACCGGACATCATCAGCCTGCAGGGCGGTATGGGTGGCACTTATGTAAAGACCATAGGAAAGACCGGAAGCGGAAAACTTATGATAAGCAACCGCCAGGCAGGAACCAGAGAAATTACATTTGAAACAGCATAAGGGAGTATAACGATAAGGAGGGTATCTATGAAGGAGAAATCAAGGGAAATCTTCGGAAACAAAATGCCGCAGAAGGTGTACCGGAAGGCGGTAAAGAGTAAGAAGAAATTTCAAAAGAAATTTGGGGATGACAGTAAGACAGATTATCCGGTAGTGTTAAAAGAAAATGCACATATCGGTGATGCACTTGGCGTTGTGGATGTGCTGCTGCCAGAGCAGAAAGAGGCTTCAAAACTGGATTTTGACAAAGAAAAAGGCATTATTGTAGGAAATATCCGTATGGGATTTGGACATTACCGGATTTCCATGGCAATTGCATCCGCAGCAAAATCCATGGGCTACACACCATACTGGATGGACTTAAATTCCTATCCTGGGACTACCTGCACGAAGGTCATTGGCGCACAGAATGATTTGTATTCTCTGGGTTCTAGACTTTCCGGTAAGAGTAAGCTTTTTAATAAACTGGTGTGGGAGCCAATGAACTATGAGGGATTCCGGAAGCTTTCCTATAATGCCTCCGACCAGAAAAATGCAGAGCTTATGGCTCCGGTTTACCGGAATGTACCAAAGGAAATTCCGGTGGTAGCAACCCATGTGTGGCCGGCACAGGCAGCCATTCATGCCGGTATGAAATATGTAGTCAATGCGATTCCGGATAACTGGCCGATGGCATTGCATTTATCCGAAGGAAGCCTTCATACGGTGCAGACTCATTATGCATATCAGGGCTATCGGATTTTAAATGGCATGCAGGGAAAAGATGTCTTAAATCCAATGCCGGAAAAAGACCTTGTATACACGGGACATTATATTGACCATGAGCTGGTAAGCAACATTGAAGCTGACTGTGAAGCAAGAATCCAAAGAAAGCATGAGAAGAAACCGATGCGTTTTCTTTTGACCATCGGCGGAGCCGGAGCACAGAGAGAAATTTTTGCGGCTATTATCAGATATCTGCTGCCGGCAATCCGGGAAGGCAGGGCAGCACTTTATGTCAATGTGGGAGATTACCGGAATGTCTGGGAAGAATTATTACAGGAAATTCCGGAACTAAAAAATGCAGCAACGGAGCATTTTGATGACTGGGAGAATACAAAGCAGTTTGCCGAAGCTGCACTGGATGGGGAAGTAATCGGAGTCCATGGCTTCTACCATAAGAATATTTTCGAAGCAGTGTACTGCACGAATCTTTTGATGCGAAGCTGCGATATACTGGTGACAAAGCCTAGCGAGCTGGCATTTTATCCGGTGCCGAAGCTCTTTATCAAAAGAGTGGGTGGACATGAACAGTGGGGTGCCATCCATTCCGCAGAGATTGGGGACGGTACCCTGGAATGCCGTGATATTCCACATACCTTGCAGATGCTGGAATTATTCCAAAGCTCAGACCATCTGCTTACCGATATGTGTGAAGCAATTATGGAAAATAAGAAACAGGGGATTTACGATGGCGCATACAGGGTAGTGGAACTGGCAATGGGCTTACGAAAAGGAGGAGAAGGACAATGAGATTAACAACAAAAGAAAAAGTGGCATATGGCCTTGGTGCAGTTGGCAAAGACATGGTATACATGCTTTCTGCAAGTTACATTTTATATTACTATCAGGATATTTTGGGTGTCAGTGCCATTGCAATGGGAATTATCCTGATGGCAGCAAGAGTATTTGACGCATTCAATGACCCGGTTATGGGAATTATCGTAGCCAAGACGAGAACCCGCTGGGGTAAGTTCCGTCCGTGGCTTCTGATTGGAACCATAACCAATGCAGTAATTTTATATCTGATGTTTGCGGCACCACCTGCATTAGATGGCGGTGGACTGGTTGCCTATGCAGCAGTAACCTATGTGCTGTGGGGCGTTACTTATACCATGATGGATATTCCATTCTGGTCCATGATTCCGGCATTTACCGAAGGCGGCAAAGAAAGAGAGGGACTTTCTACCCTTGCCCGATCCTGTGCAGGCGTGGGCTCTGCACTGATTACTATTATCACGGTAAAATGTGTGGTTTTATTAGGGCAGGGCAATGAACGTGCCGGTTTCAAATGGTTTGCATTAATCATTGCAGTGTTATTTGTGATTTTTATCACTATTACCTGTATGAGCATCAAAGAAAAATCCACCGTAAATGTGGACTCTCCATCGGTAGGACAGATGTTTAAGGCACTGTTACAGAATGACCAGGCAATGACCGTTGTGGTTACCATTGTGCTGATTAACTGCTCTCTTTATATTACTTCGAATCTTTTGATTTATTTCTTCAAATATGATTTTGGCGGGGACGCGTGGTATAACAGCTATACCTTATTCAATACCTTTGGCGGTGGAATCCAGATTATTTCCATGATGATATTCTTCCCACTGCTGCGTAAATTCTTAAGTGTCTTGAAGGTATTTTATGTAAGCTTTGTTATGGCAATCGCAGGTTATGGTGTATTATTTATACTGACACTGACAAATATGTCAAACTTATTGTTATTATTTATTCCGTCATTCTTTATCTTTACAGCCTTTGGAATGCTGACGGTACTTACCACCGTATTTCTTGCAAATACCGTGGACTATGGCGAACTGAAAAATAACCGGAGAGATGAGAGCGTTATCTTTTCCATGCAGACCTTTGTGGTAAAACTGGCATCCGGAGTAGCTGCACTGGCAGCTTCCATCTGCTTAAATCTCTGCCACTTAAGTAACGATACTGCAGAAACAGCAGCCGCAGCTGTCGCATCCGGCAGCTCCCTTTTAGGACTACGCATGACAATGGCAGGAATTCCGATTATCGGCTTGCTGATTGCAGTGCTGGTATTCCGCAAGAAATTTATCCTGACAGAAGAAAAAGTGCAGGAAATCACAGAGCAGATTAAGGCGAAGGAAGTTTAAACAGACAGCATGTAAAAATAGCAAGCAGAAAAAGCAGGATGAAAGGGAAGGAAAATTATCAATGATTCGTAAGGAAAAGGATTATTTTATTCTGGATACCGACCATACCACCTATTGCTTCCGGGTACTTCCTACCGGACAACTGGAGCATCTTTATTACGGCAGAAAGCTTCATATCGAGGACGAAGCAGATATGCAGCCGCTGGTGGAAAAGCACATCTTTGTACCGGGCAATGTGAATCAGTATAACGAAGAGCAGAAAGCATATTCCTTAGAGGATATGCGCCTTGAAATGTCCTCCTATGGAAAAGGAGATATAAGAGAGCCTTTTGTGGAAGTGGTGAATGCCAATGGAAGCAATACGATAGATTTTGTATACAAGGAAGCAGAGATAACCAAAGGTAAGGAAGCCTTTGCGGAACTGCCGGGTTCCTATGGCAGCGAAGAGGAAGTGGAGCAGCTTTGTATCCGGCTTGCGGACGAAGGAAATGAGCTGGCACTGGAATTGTATTATTATGTCTATCCATCCTGTGACATCATCAGCCGCAGTGCGAAATTCTATAATAACGGAAAGAAAGCTGTGCAGTTGAAACGGCTGATGAGCCTGCAGCTTGACTTTGATGGGCATGATTATGCATTTACTACATTTCATGGAGCCTGGGCAAGAGAAATGAAGCGGAGTGATATGCCGGTAATAGCAGGAAAATTAGTAAATGCTTCCTATACCGGAACAACCTCCAGCCGGGCCAATTCCTTTGTGATGCTAAGCCGGCCGAAGACTACAGAGGATGCCGGGGAATGCTTTGGTTTTCACCTTATCTATTCCGGTAATCACTATGAAGCAACAGAAGTAAACAGCTTTGGCAAAATGCGTCTGGTGACAGGAATCAATCCACAGGCATTTTCCTATGAAGTGGTGCCGGAAGAAAGCTTTCAGGCACCGGAGGCAGTGATGGCATATGCAGAAAACGGATTTAACCAGATGAGCCAGAGGCTGCATCATTTTATCCGGGAGCATATTATCCGTGGAACCTGGCAGAAGAAGGAGCGGCCGATACTGCTTAACAGTTGGGAGGCTTCCTATTTTGACATCAGTGAGAAGAAGTTACTGAAGCTGGCAAAGGAAGCAAAAGAAGTTGGCATAGAATTATTTGTAATGGATGACGGCTGGTTTGGCGAGCGGATGGATGACAGCAGTTCCTTAGGAGACTGGGAAGCAAATACGAAGAAGCTGCCGGGCGGTCTTAAGGGCTTATCTGATAAGATTCATGGACTGGGACTGCAGTTTGGAATCTGGGTGGAGCCGGAAATGGTCAATGTGAAAAGCAAACTTTATGTGGCTCATCCGGACTGGACGATTGAGATTCCGGGACAGCCTCATTCGGAAGGAAGAAACCAGCGGATTTTAGATTTGGGAAGAAGAGAAGTACAGGATTATATTATTGAGAGCATGAGCAAAGTCTTTTCTTCAGCGGACATTTCCTATGTGAAATGGGACATGAACCGGACCTTCAGTGATTATTATTCCACAGCACTTCCACCGGAACGGCAGGGAGAAGTGGCACACCGTTATGTGTTAGGATTATACCGGTGTATGAGGGAACTGACGGAACGGTTTCCGGAGATTTTATTTGAAGGCTGTGCGGCAGGCGGCAACCGTTTTGACCTTGGAATCTTATGCTATTTTCCACAGATCTGGGGCAGTGATGATACGGATGCATTGTGCCGGGCGGAGATAGAAGAAAATTATAGTTACGGTTATCCGCTGTCAGCAGTCAGTGCCCATGTGTCTGCCTGCCCGAATCACCAGACGCTGCGGAATACGCCATTAGAGACAAGATTTCAGGTGGCATGCTTTGGAAGCTTCGGCTATGAATGCAACCTCTGCGATATGAAAAAAGAAGAAAAGGAAGCCATGAAGGAGCAGATTGCATTATATAAGAAATGGCGGAAGGTATTGCAGCAGGGAACTTTTTACCGGGGCAGAAGCTTTTACGACGGAGCACAGAGTGGAATGGGTGGCAGTGTTTTAGCGGACGAAGCCGGTAACCAGATGGAGTGGACCTGCGTATCGGAAGATGGCACGAAGGCAGTGGGTATGCTGATGCAGAAATTAGTGGTACCAAATACGCAGCAGCAGACTTATTATCCGAAGGGATTGCTGCCGGATGTCCGTTACCATTTCTACAACCGGAAATTAAAATATAATATCAAAGAATTCGGAGACCTGGTAAATACGGTTTCGCCGGTTCATATCAGACAGGATTCCCTGACCCATCAGGTGCTTTCGAAATTGGTAAAAATGGATGGCGAGACGGAAGACTTCCATGCATATGGAGATACCTTAATGTATGGCGGCGTTCATGTCAGTCCGGCATTTGGCGGAACCGGATACAATGATAAGGTAAGGCACTACCCGGATTTTGCATCCCGTTTATATTTTATGGATGGAGAAGTAAAAAAGTAGGGAGACAGAAGTCCATGTTTGTGCTAAGATGAACATATCCATAAACACAAACAGGAGCGGATATGAAGAATAAATCAAAGTTAAAGAAAATAAGAGAAAAGAAAGCAGGCACAGCCACCGTTACCAAAGAGTGGCTTTATATGAATCCAAATTCCATCACAGTAGCAGAGATTGAAAATGCATTAGAGGGAATGGATGGCATCGAAACAGAAATCTGGAAAGAGGCGGGAGTATTAGAGGTGGAGGTTCCGGAGCATCATTCCATGGATATCGAAGAGATTGCAGTTGATTTAAAGGATGAATATGCCAATGCTTATTTAAAAGAGCATGACATTCATGCTCTTTTTGCTGTCACAATTGACACAGAAAACTATGCATTTATGCAAAAAATCATGCAGAAAATCATCGCCGGTGCAGGAGGCTTCTTCTGCGGTGATACAGAGGATTTTACACCGGTAGTAAAAGAGTAAGAAGTGAAATAAAAAATGCGAAAGATAAGATTATATGATGCAACAAAATTAGACCGGGAACATATGATGTTTTCCAATAAGCAACTTATTACGCTGCTTCTGCCGATTATGGTAGAGCAGCTTTTGAATTCCTTTATGGGAATGGCGGATACCATGATGGTAAGCAATGTGGGAAGTGCGGCAATCTCTGCGGTATCACTGGTGGATTCCATCAATGTACTGGTCATACAGGTATTTACGGCATTAGGAGCAGGAGCAGCAATTATCTGTTCCCAGTATCTTGGAAGGGGAGACAGGGAGTCCAGCAATGAGGCTGCAAGACAGGTAACTTTAAGCGTACTGACGATTTCTACGGTATTGTCTATATTTTGTATTATATTTCGTGGACCACTGCTGCATCTGATTTTTGGCCAGGTAGAAGAGGCTGTTATGGATAATTCCATGATTTACTTCCTGCTGACTGCAATTTCATTTCCGTTCATTGCACTTTTTGATGCCGGTGGAGCTTTTTACCGGGCAGCAGGAAACAGTCGTTTTCCAATGATGATTTCCGTGCTTTCCAATGGACTCAACATTGCCGGAAATGCAGTGCTTATCTTTGGATTAAAAATGGGCGTGGAAGGAGCAGCCCTTTCTACCTTATTTTCCAGAATCTTTTGTGCAGTAGTTATTTTCTGGAATCTGCGGAAACCGGATCAGGTGATTGTGGTAAATCATTATCTTAAGATCCGTCCCAATTTCCCATTGATTGGAAAAATTCTTTCTATCGGAATTCCATCCGGAATTGAAAACGGAATGTTCCAGTTCGGAAAGCTGGCAATCCAGTCCAGCGTATCAACCCTTGGAACGGCAGCCATTGCCGCGCAGGCAATGACCATTATTCTGGAAAATTTAAATGGAATCGGAGCCATTGGAATCGGAATCGGACTGATGACAGTAGTAGGACAATGTATTGGAGCCGGAAAAGTGGAAGAGGCGCGTTATTATATGGTGAAACTCTGCGGCTATGCAGAAATTGTTATTCTGATTTCCTGTGCAGTGGTATTTTTATTGACAAAGCCGGTTACATTTTTAGCTGGAATGGAAGCAGAAAGTGCCTCCCTCTGCATGGAAATGATAATAGCAATTACGATTGTAAAACCGATTGTATGGGTGCTGGCATTTATCCCGGCTTATGGCATGCGTGCTGCCGGAGATGTGAAATTCTCCATGATTTTATCCAGTCTTACCATGTGGTTCTGCCGTGTGGCACTGTGTGTATATCTGATCCGCAGCTGTGGTTTCGGACCAATGGCGGTGTGGATTGGCATGTTTGCCGATTGGACGCTTCGTGCTATCGCATTCAGCGTCCGGTATCTAAGCGGCAGGTGGAGCCGGATACATGTCATTTAGAACATGCTAGCGGAAGCAGTACCTGGGTAATAAATTTACTTTTGTCTTTATGCTGTGGTGGCCCCTCTAAGTAACAGTGACGGAAGATACCAACCGGTGTAAGTTTTTGCTCTCTGGCATAGGAAAGCAGGGTATCATGAACCGATGGCAATTCTTCATACGCTCCATGATGATAGAGGCAGACTGCTTTCTGGGCAGGGAGATTTAAAATGTGCTCACCCTTGCTTCCTGCCGGGACAACAGCAAAAAAGGACATATCCTTTGCATCCGTAATGGGAGCTTCCGTAAAATAAATCTGCCCGGTATGTGCCGGCCCATAGTTCTGCAGTGCTTCCAAGGCAACCTCTCTTAAAAGATTCGTCTTTTCTGCGATGCTGTCACTTTCTATTTTGCGGCAGTACACCGTCTGTGATGGAATTGTAATGATTTCCATTGATTCAAATCCCTGATTGATTCTTTCATATAAGGCTTTGATATTGGCATTTAATTCATCCCGCAAAGCTTCCAGCCTTCGAACCATGGATAAAAGGTCGTTGGAGTTGTCAAAGTAGCCATGGATTTCATCCAGTGACAGGCCAAGATTCTGCAGCGAGCGGATGGTTCGAATCTTTGTCAGTGTATCAATGGTATAGTAACGATTGCCGGATGGGTCTTTTTTTGCATCCGGGAAAACCAGTCCATGAGCTTCATAATTTAAAATAATTCTTCTTGTGATGCCCACAAAGTCTGCGGCATCTCCAATTGAAAACAGTTCTTTCAAAATGTTTCCCCCTTTTTATTTATTCGGTGATTGTGAAAAGAATGGATTTAGAAATTTTGAAGAAATAAAGACGGTTTGCTTATTGCCTTAAAATGCCAACAGTTCTTAAGTGCATGTTTTGCTTGGTCATAAGCTGTCTTTCCGTTGCTTTGACCGGCTGCACCGGTTGTCCGTCTGCGACAGATACTTCCACAAACCCGTAAGGAGGTCTAGACATTCTGGCAAATAAGTTTATGATTCCGGCAACCGGCGCAAATTCATATCCATATTCAACTGCGCCTTGCAGGCACATCCCTGTGCCTGCATTGCCGGTTGCATAACAGAATGCCAAGACCTCCTAACAGGCTTGTTTATGTATCTGTATGCAGGCGGACAGCTGGTGCAGACTGTCAAACATTGGAAAGACGGGCTTTCATAAAGAAAAGCAAAACATGTATTTTAGAACTGTGGTATTTTAAGACAAAGCAACACTCTTTAACTCTTCAAAAATTTCCATATCATATTTCTTTTCTCAAATATCGGCAAAATTTGTAAAATGATTGCATCGTACATTGATGTGCGGTGTAAAATAACAGTGTAATTGTAACACAGCATTGAGAGTGTGAAAAGTGAAAAAAGGTAATTTAAGAAGGGAAGGATGTACATGAAACAAAAGAAGAAAAGTTTATTTTCCTTGTTCCTTGCGTTGATGATGGTAGCAGGTCTTATGCAGGGGATGACAGTTGAGACAAATGCAGCTACAAATTCGGTTCAGGCAGGACCATTTACGTTGTCAAGGGATTCGGGGACGATTGTAGAAGGAGTCGATTATACCTATGGAAAATATGGATCTGGAAATAGAAATTCGCTTACCATTCTGACGGATGACATTACGATTGCAATGGATGAAAATGCAGAACCTACATCAGATATTATTGAGCTGGGAGAATATAATGAACCACCACTTGACAGTTTTTCAAAGGTGACATTTTCTAATTTAAAATTAAAATCTTATTCTTATAATGTATTAAGCTATGTAGATAACATTCATATTACACTGGTTGGAAACAATGAGCTGGTCAGCATAAAAGAAGAATCTAGAACCTATGGTGATTTTGCAATTTTTGGATGTGGAAGTGTAAGTATTGAGAATAGTCCAAATGGTTCCCTTTATGCGACTGCAGATGGACTTGGCTGGGGTGCCATTTTTACATCAGATGGATATGGAAAAAGTGATGCATGCATTACAGTTGGAGATGCCATGTCAATGAAAGGTTCTACAGCTATGATGGCAGATATTTCAGAATTGACAGATACGCCACAAGTTTGGAGAGGTCATATTGGAGTAGGTCAAAAATCTGCCAAAACACTCCTGATTGGTGAGTGGAAGCACAGTCACACATGGAAATATGCCGTAGATGAAACAGAAAGCAAAGATGGAAGCCGTATTCTTGCCACCTGTAGTGGATTGGGAGACTGCAATGAGAAAGATGCATCTTTATGGTTATCCTTATCAGCTGAGAATACAGACTATGATGGAACAGCAAAAGCTGCCAATATAACAACATCCGAAGACTGGAAGAGACTTAATCTTCCGGTTCCGGAAATCGTATATTATCTGAGTGGAACAGACACAAAGACCAACAGTGACAACAGCGGAGCAGAAGCCGTTGGGGGTGCACCAAAGTTACCGGGCAGTTATAAGGCACAGGTTACGGTTGGAACAGATACGAAAGCAACAAAAGAATTTACAATTACATGCAAGCATGGTGAATGGGTGGAAACAGTATCAGATTCTTATCTGAAAACAGCAGCAACCTGTACGGCACCGGCAGTTTACTACAAATCCTGCAAGCTGTGTGGGGCAAAGGGAACGGAAACATTTACCAGTGGAAATCCATTAGGACATGATTTTAGCAACAATGCAGAAGCCTGTAGACGGGAAGGTTGTAATGAGAAGAACCCGGATTATAAACCGGCAACACCGGTCATTATTGAAGGCGCTGGTGGAGAATGGACAAAGGAAAGTGGTGCAACGCTTCGTTTCCGCAGTGACGCCGGTATCAGCAGCTTCCTTCGTGTAGAAGTGGATGGCACCGTAGTAGATGCGAAAAACTATACGGTAACAGAAGGCTCTACCATTGTCACCTTTACTGCAGAATACTTAGAAAGCCTTGCTACCGGAAAGCATACGGTTGCGATTGTGTCTTCTATCAGTGGGGAAGAAAAGAAAGCAACCGCCGAATTTACCGTTGCGAAGAAAGCTGATACAACAAGTGGAAATAGCACTCCAAATACTGAGCAGACCACAGCACAGAAAACAAAAGCATTGAAAACGGGCGATGAATCACCGGTTGGATATCTGCTTGTACTCTTGGCATTATGCGGAGCGGCAGTAGTATTCACAGGGAAAAAGGGTTATATGAAATAGAATATAGATGAAAATTAAGATGCATATAAGGGATGATAGATATAATCTGGAATCTTTTATATGCATCTTTTTATGAAAAAATAAATTTTGAAAATACAATACTATAGATAATTATGTTGACAAATTAAACCATTTGTGTTATACATTA
>NZ_QTVB01000028.1:0-33996 GCF_003435965.1 Roseburia sp. AF42-8 | reverse complement strand
TGTAAAATTTTTATAAAAATGAAAAATATATTTACAAAAAAAGAAAAAGCAGGTATGATTAGAGCCATCTTATTTATCTTTTTTTATCCGGGAGTTTCCTCCCAAATATTCCAAACAGTGAAACGAAATTCAGTATGGAAAGGGGTTTTCTTATTTGAAAGAAATTTTTGAACAGTATGGTGGGGTAATTATAACAGTAGTTGCGATTGCAGCATTAGCAGCACTTGTGACAGCAATTATGGGAAATGGAACCAGTGGTCCCGTTTATGATGCATTTAAGAACTTAATTGATAACTTTGGAAATAACATCGGAACACCATAGGAGGGGATGACTTGGACAGACAGGAACTGGGTATCCGGATGGAGCCGGATTATTTTGGTCCCCTTTGGCGTTATGTCCGGAATGATAAGATTACAGATATTGACTATAACGGAAACCAGTTGTGGATTACAGATGTAGAAAATGAACGCTATCTGATTCGAAGCCATGGCATTACAGAGAAGTTTGTAGAGCAGTTTTCCCATCGGATTGCCAATGAAGTGAGCAAGCCTTTTAACAAGAAAAATAATTTGTTGGAGGCGGAGACCAACACGCTGCGTATCAGTATTGTGCATGAATCTGTTGCCATATCCGGCAGGAGTATCTGTATCCGTAAGTCAATGCCAATGTTGCGTATGCAGGTAAAAAGGATGGTGGAGGATGAGTATGTAGCTGTTCCGGTACTGGAATTGCTGACCAATTGTGTGGCTGCAAAAATGAATTTTGTCTTTTGCGGAGAACCGGGGGCGGGAAAGACAGAATGTGCAAAATTTTTTTCGCAGTTTATTCCGGCAGGAGAGCGTGTCATTACGATAGAGGATAATCCAGAATGGCATTACAGTCAGATTAATCCCGGAAAAGATTGTGTGGAACTGCGAATTAATCCGGATTTTGATTATACCAAAGCCATTAAGACATGTCTCAGACAGAACCCATCCTGGATTATGTTATCGGAGGCACGTTCTACGGAAGTAAAGTCTTTACTGGAATGCTGGTCTACCGGAATCCGTGGATTTACCACGCTTCATACGGATGATGTGCGTAAAATTCCGGACCGTATTTTGAATATGATGGAGAGCCGTATGGATGCAGACCGCATGGAAAATGATGTATACAGCTATGTTGATGTTGGAATTCTGCTGCGGAAGAAAATGAGTGCAGAAGGAAAATTGTACCGTTATATAGATCAGGTCTGCTTCTTTGTAAGAGAAGAAGGAAGAAATGAAATACATATGCAGGTGGTGGATGGCAATCTTATGGTGAGAGAACTTCCAAAAGGGCTGATTGCGCGTATGAAGCGGCATGGAATTTCCGAGCCATTTGATAATCCGATGATACAACATCGTCTGGAAGGAGAAGAATATGAAAAAGAATGAGCGTTTCGTTGCCTATGGAGGCTGTTATGGATTATTGCTGCTGGCAGCATTTTTATTACAGCTTAAGTGGCAGGGATATATCTGCTGCAGTATTGTATTTGTTCTTGTTATGTGGCGTATGGATAAAGTGTTGAAGGAAGAAAAGAAGCAACAGACCCGTCTGCAGGAAGCAGAATTGTATATGGAGCAGATGCTGTATGCATTTTTGCAGAATCCGAAAATCTTATCTGCACTGGAGACAGTTTGTATATTGTTTGAACCGGGGGCCATGCGGAAACAGATAGAAACTGCAATCTTTCATTTACGAAAAGAATATGACAGCAATATGAAAGAAGAGTTAGATGCGATTGAGCAGCAGTATGAGAATCGCAGAATGAAAGAGATTCATGCGTATTTTCTGATGGTAGAACAGTATGGCGGAGCATACGAGACAACGGTGGAATTGCTTTTAGAGGATTTGCAGAAGTGGATGGAACGGGTCAGACTGCATCAGCAGGACTGTAAGAAATATCGAAGAAATGTATTCTTAGCGGTGGGTTTATCCATTCTGGTATGTGCAATAACGAATCATTTGCTGCCAAAAGATATTGAATTATCGCAACTTTTGGTTTGCCAGATTGCATCAATTCTTTTTCTGTCCCTGGATATGCTGATTTGCTTCCGGGCAATGAAGCGTACCTGCCGCAACTGGTTGAAGGAAAGGGAATCTTATGGAGAAGGGGATGAAAAGAAATATCGTTATGTGCAGTCCCATAAAGGAGTGCGCAGTAATTTCTACCGGAAGTATCTGAGAAAGAAAATGGAAACGGAATTTCCGCAGTGGTTAATGGACATTTCTTTATTGCTTCAGACTGAAAATGTGCAGGTGGCATTCTATCGTATCCGGCCGCAGACACCGGAGGTTCTAAGACCGGCAGTGGATGATATGCTGGAAGAACTTTCACAGAATCCGGAGAGTCTGGAACCATATCTTAATTTTTTAAAAGATTATGATTTACCGGATGTGCATTCTGCTATGCGGATGTTGTATGCATTATCCAACGGCGGATATGGAAACAGTGAAAAGCAGTTAAGTCAGATTTTAAAACGGAATCAGGAACTTTTAGATAAGGCAGAAAGAGAACAAAATCAGGATTCACTGGCTGGATTATATGCATTGTTTTTAGCCCCGGCATTGACTGGAGCAGGAAAAATGATGATTGATATGACGGCATTTCTGGTGGTATTTTTAGCAAGCGTACATAGATAGGGGATTAGATGGAACAGGTAATAAAAACATATCTTGGAATATTTCTGATGATGCTGTTGTCAACAGTTGGAATAGGTATTGTTGCAGCAGAAGCGCAGATTTGTCAGGCAAGAAATTTTAAATCGGATGTGGTAGTGGAACTGGAAAACAGCAATTATAACCGGGAAGTAATAAATGCCTGTATAAAGCAGGCTGATGAATTGGGCTATCAGCTGCAGGTTAATTTATATGAGGATTCCGGAGCTATAACTGTATGTGAAAATGGAAACGTGCCGCCCGTGGAAAAGGAGGTAACCATGGCGGAAGTGATATTGCATTACGCATACCGGATGGGACCATTTCACAGTAAAACGGAGCATAGTATCCGGGGATTTGGAAGGTAGATTTATGAGAAAAATTATGGAGGATTATGGACAGGCAATCATCTATGCAGTACTTGGAAGTGGTTGTATCGGAGTGTTGTGGTATTTGCTTGGTTATGTCCGGTAAGGGGATAAAAATGCATTTTTTTATGGAAGAATATGGTGGACTTGTGATAGCGGTTCTGGCAGTCATTGTTATGACAGGAATTTTATTTGGACTGTTTTCACAGGGAGGTTATCTTTATGAAATGATAAGCAGAGCACAGGGGGCATTGGGGTAAAACAAATGAAAACATTATGGAAAGAATATGGACAGACAGTAATTACCGTATTAGTGGCGGCAATGTTACTGATATTATGCTTATGGGGATTTCGCATAACTGGAAGTGGGATGGAACGTCCGGCAGCCGGTGCAGATGTTGGAAATAATATGGACGGAAAAATGTTAAAAGATATTCATAGCCGTCAGGTTCCGGTGATTATCTATGAAGATCATCGCATCTTAACGATTGCAGATAAGATAGCGTTATCAGAACTGTTTCACGCAGTGGATGCAGATGGAAAGGAACTTAAGATTGAGATAACTGATATCAGAAATCAGGCAGGAAAAACAGTAGAAGATATTTATGAAAAGGCAGGAATCTATGAAATAGAGGTGCGGGTAGAAGATGCATATGAAAAGCGGACGGTTTCCCGTTTCCGGATTCCGGTAAATGGAGGCGGTATATGAAACATATGGTATTGGGGGTATTATCCGGAGGAATTGTTGTTTTATTTGTGGTAGTTCTGCTGACCATGCAGCATAAAAATGTACGAAAAGAAGAATTAGAACAGAGTCTTACCGAAGCAATGGAAACAACATTGCAGATGGTACAGGCGGATGCAGACAGAGATTATACTTCCGAAGATATGAGGACATTACTGATTCGAAATCTGGTTCCGCAGATGAATTCCGATTCAGAATTAACTGTTCGGATGATTGCAGCAGATGCAGAAAAAGGATTACTTTCTGTGGAAGTGGAAGAGTATTTTTCGTATCCGGGCGGGAAAGAGGGCAGCATACAGTGCTGCCGTACAATTCTTACAGATGACGATGGGAATGGAGAAGAAACGGAGAAAGGGGAAAAAGAAGTGGCAATGCAGACGGTAATCTTTTATCGCTCCAGGGAAGAAATGGAACAGGGAAAATCTTATTATAAGAAGCTGGAAATACAAAAGGGGGATTACTGTACCTCTCCGGCAGAACCGGTTTGTGATGATTTGAAAAAGAAGTTTTTAGAGTGGCGGGACAGCAAGGATTATCTCGCGGATTTTACACAGTGTGTAGAAGAAAATCAGACATATTATGCAGTATTTGAATAGGGGGGTAAGCATGAAAAAGAAGGTGCGAAAGGGAGTATGCCGTTTCCTTTGCGGATGCATGATTCTTTTTATGAGTCCGTGCAGTATTCAGATGATAAGTGCGGAAACGGTAGAAGAAACTGAGGTGGCAGAATCTGAAAAAGCAGAAGTATTAGAAGCAGAAGTATTAGAAACAGAAGAAACCAAGCAGTTGGAAGAAATGCCGGATGAATTGACTTCATCTGTTTACGGAAGTGCGCAGACCTGGTATCCGGAAACTTCCGGGTATTTCATATTGATAGTTCGTGACAATGCAGGTGGAAGAACAGCTCGTTACCGGATTGACTGTAATATAGGGGAACGTCATTCCAATGGGATTAATTATCGAATCTATTATAAAATGTATCTGATTGGGGGAGACGAGCTTGGCATTACATTAGAAGATAGGGAATATTATACCAGACATGATAATGCAACTTCTGAAATAGGAGCAAGGGAATATCATCTTCCGGTTACGTTTCGTCTGCCGGAGCTGGGGCATCATTTTGAAGGAGTGTCTACCAGCAACTGCTATCAGACATACTTTGAGAGTATGGAAGAGGAAACCTGTAGTTTTGTGGTGGACACCAACGGATGTGGAATGACACCCTGGGGAGATGATGGCGCATGGCATAATGATAATATCGAAGTAAATTATCTCGAAAATCGTTATACCATTCATTATGATGGAAATGGGGCTACCAGCGGAACTGTTGCTTCTCAACCGGATGTGCTGTATGGAAAACAGATTCAATTACAGCAGAATCAGTATAAGAAAGAGTATACAGTAACCTTGGATGGAAATGGTGGAACATCTGAGGCAGAGAAACTTACCGCGGAAAGCACCTTTGTCGGGTGGGAAGATCATAACAGTTTTTATTATAACGGAATAGAATTTCCGTGGTATGCATTTGATGCCCCCTGTTATGCAAAAGCAAATCAGGATTTACTGGAAAGTTTCGGGTTTAATAAGGCAGCATTAGTAAAACATTTCTATCAGTATGTGATACAGGGCAGGGAACGAAGAATATCCAGTCCATATTTTCGATTGACGGATTATATGAAATATGGAGGGGAAGATTTAAAACAGGCATTTGGCAGCCGGCGTGAGTCATATTTATTACATTGGATAAATCATGGATATAATGAGCATAGAGAGGGAATAGGCACAATCGGTGTGCCGGAAGCGTTATCGGAACTTTCTGTATACGAAGATAAGGCACAGGTATTAAATTTATCTTCAAAGCATAAGGGAGAGGTTCTATTAAAGGCACAATGGAAGGATGCAGAAGTAATACTTCCATCTGCAAAGCGCAGTGGGTATGCGTTTGCCGGCTGGGCAGACAGGAAAGGTGCTAAAGAGCCGGTATATAATTCAGGAGATAAGGTAGTGGTAACGGAGAATCAGACCTTTTATGCCATCTGGAAGAAATCAAAGCCACCGGTTATAGAGCGGACGATATCGATTCAGAATGGAACGGATGGATTCTATACATATGTCTTTGTGCGGGATGGCGGAGATGGAATTAAAAAGACTGCTTTTGCGGTGTGGAGTGAAAACCAGGGTCAGGATGATTTGACGGCAGAATGGCAGATGTCAGAATTAGGAGAAAAAGGGGACTATTTTATAGAGGGGCAAAACTATAATTACCGTTATTATACCTCTGCTGTAAAACATAAGAATGAATATGGAAGGCATCTGATTTCAATTTATGCATATGACAGTCTGGATGGCTATGCAACAGCAGATACGGATTTTTGCTATTGCTTTCCAATCATTTTTGATGGAAATGGAGGCCTGATCGATGGAGAAGAGACAAAGCAGGAGAGCCGATATTATGGGACACCCTATGGAGAAATGCCAGACGCCGTGCGGGAGAACTTCCTTTTCTTAGGATGGAGCACAGAGCCGGATACAGAACAGGACAAAGAGGAAGATAAAAAGCCGGATGTAATATGGCAGGAAAAAGAACTTATCGGGGAAGAAGATGTTTTTTGCCATGCAGGGGAACAGAGATTATATGCACAGTGGGATGAGAGTCCTGTTATTGAGGCAAAAGATCAGTATTATAGTTTGACGGATGCAAGAAGCGGCAGGATTACAGAGGAAATACTTTTGCAGCAGGCATGTGCAAAGGACAGAGAAAACAGCTCAGAAGATAATCCGGAAGGTATCTTAGAGAGCGGAGTAGATGAAGAGAAGAATACTGTTTTTTGCGTGGAAGATTATACGGAAGAAGAGTGGAAGAACTTTGCGCATGAAGGAACCACCACGATTACTTATTATGCAAAAGATGCAGTTGGCAATGTCAGCAGAAAACAGGTTACCGTTTATCTGGTGGATACTACCTCGCAACAGGTGGAGGACAAAGAAAAAACGTTTCGATTTATCAGTGAAAAATATCTTGATACCATAACACAGGATTCTATTTGGAGGAGAGAAGAAAATTACAGACAGTTAGAAGAGGCATTGCAAAGGAATACGGCTTTAGAAGTCTGGAATTTATCACATCAACAGATGAATGAGATGAAAGAATATGAATTGCAGCATAATACTGGAAAAATGACGGAAATAGAGCGTTTTCGGAACAAATTTATCCATTGTATCGGTGAATATGCCGAAATTTAGAAAGAAAGAAGAAATTGGTTGCACAATAAAAATGACTTATGGTATAGTTGGAGAAAAGTGAAAGGAGTTATGAAAAATTGAATCCAAAGAAAAAAATATTGATTTTATCAGGCTGTCTGCTTACAGTGGCAGCTGTAGTTGGTGGTACATTTTTCGTACAGAAGAGCAGTAATCATGTTTTAAACAAAACATCCATAGGAAAATTCCACGAAGCAGAGGAGCATACTGCAACAGGAGTTGTGGTTTGTAAGACGGAAGCATTGCAGGAGGTATTTCAGCAGAAGAAAGAAGAGGTTCTGTTGGCAAAGCAGGAAGTGCCGGATGAATCCGAGGGAAAGAATGAGAAAACCGATAAAAAGGGAACACAGGAAGTGACACCGGGAAAGGAACCAACAGAGCCGGCATCAACTGCAGGAGGGCCGGCCCCTTCAGCTCAGAAAAACGCAACGACATCCGGGGGACAGGAACCTGTCGGTGGAATTCCAGCAGCACCATCAGATGCACCATCGGAAACTCCGGCAGCACCATCAGATACACCGTCGGAAACTCCGGCAGCACCATCAGATACACCGTCAGAAACTCCGGCAACGACACCGACAGAACAGCCGGCAGAGGAAACAAAACCAGCAAATCCATGCCCGTATCCGCTTTGGACAGTGATGAGTTTTGATGATGGAACTATGGGATATTACTGGCCGATGGATTATGATATTGCAGATGCAGTAAGAGTGGACAAGGAATTGTATGAATTACATTATACCAGACTGGTAAGTACAACTTTTGTGGGAAATTATGATGGCGCATATCATGTAAGATTAAGTAAATTCAGTTATCATATTCCGTATGCAGATGACTGATGATAGAAAAAGAAAGGTATATCGAAAACTCCCTAAGGAGTTTTCAGATATACCTTTTCGATTCTGTTCTTATCCATTTTTTCAACCCGGAGCAGGATTCCATTTTCTGTGGTAATGGATTCTCCCTCGTCCGGAAGATGGTCTAAATGTTCTAAGATATAGCCGCCAATGGAATCATAATCTTCTGACTCTAAATGAATCCCCAGTTTTTCGCACATATCATAAAGGTTCATGGAACCATTGACCAGGTATTCTTTTTCACTTAAAGCAGTAATATCAGCTTCTTCATTGGCATCATATTCGTCATGAATTTCGCCTACAATTTCCTCTAATAAATCCTCTAAAGTAACAAGACCGGCAGTTGCACCATATTCATCTAATACGATAGCAATGTTGAGGGAAGAAGCCTGCATTTCTTTTAATAATTCAGCAGTATTCTTATGCTCATATGTAAAGAACGGTTCCCGCATAATAGAGCGGATGGAAAAATTCGTCCGGTCATCATAGAGCAATAAATCCTTTACATTTAAAATACCAATGACATTGTCCGTGGTATCTTCATATACTGGTAATCTTGTATATTTGGCTTCCCGGAAAATCTCTAATAATTTTTCGTAGCTGGCATTGACATCTACGAAAGTCATATCTATGCGGGGAACCATAATTTCTTTTGCTTCAGAATCAGTTAAATCGAACACATTATTAATCATATTGCGTTCTTCATTCTCAATAACACCGGATTCGTGACTGACATTTACGATAGTACGAAGCTCGGCTTCTGTCATGGTCTGCTTCTTGGCATCAGGATTAATATGCAGGAGCTTTAAGAAGCCATGGGAAAGCATATTAATAATAAAGATGACAGGAGTAAGAACCTTCATAAGAAAGCTGACAACTCCGGAGTACGCCAATGCCAGTTTTTCGGAATGTATGGTAGCAATTGTTTTTGGAGTGATTTCACCGAAAATCAGAATCAAAACAGTTAAAATTCCAGTTGATATTCCGGCAGCAACACTTCCGAAAATGCGGATGGCAAGTGCTGTAGAAATAGCAGAGGCGGATAAGTTTACAATATTATTTCCGATTAAAATAGCGCTTAACATTTTAGATGAATGATCCGTGATAGCAAGCACGCGCTTTGCCCTTACATTTCCTTCATCTGCCAAGGTCCGCATCTTAATCCGGTTAACGGTTACAAGGGCGGTTTCAGCAGAAGAAAAGAATGCTGATAAAAGAATCAGTATGACAAGACTTACTAATTGGATGATATCTGTTCCGCTCAAATTAGTCCACCTGCAGATTGGAATAGTAATCCGTAAGAGCACTTAAATCTACCTCTGTATAGGATACCGGTTTATTTGCTTCATGATTTTTATAAATGGAGAAGCCTGCCCAGCCTATGATAAGTGCAATGACAACAACGGTAGCGGTATAACCCAGATAACGCTTGCATTTCTCCTGTTTCATTATTTTTTTACGATTTTTCTTTTGTTCTTTATAACGGTCAACTTTTTCCTGACTCATAAGAAATCTCCTTGCAATTTTTTTAATAATAATGGTATTATACACCATGTAGGAATAAAATTGAACAAAAAATTCAAAAACTAATAGAAAACTAATAGAAAACAAAAAAATAGAAGAAGGAAAGAAAAATGAAGCAGGGAATAATTTTTGATATGGATGGAACTCTGTGGGATTCTACAGTCGGTGTGGCAGAATCCTGGAATGAAATATTAAAACAGGAAAAAGTGAACCGTACACCTCTGACTGTAGAGGATTTTCGTGGAATCATGGGAAAAACAATGGATGTTATTGCAGCAAAATTTTTCCCGGATATGCCGGAAAAAGAGCGGATGGAACTTTTAGATAAATGTGGCGAATATGAAAATGAATATCTGTCCGGGCATGGTGCGGTGTTATATCCGGGTGTGGAAGAAACCTTTGCAAAGCTGAAGGAAAAATATGAACTTTATATCGTAAGCAATTGTCAGAGCGGATATATCGAGGCTTTTCTTTCTTATTATAACTTAGGAAAATATATTTCGGATATAGAATGCTATGGAAATAATGAAAAACAGAAAGAAGATAATATAGCCCTGGTAGTATCCCGGAATGCACTTACCGATGCAGTGTATGTGGGAGATATCCAGAGCGATTACGAATCCAGCAAAAAGGCAGGAGTCGCTTTTATCCATGCAGCATATGGATTTGGCACAATTGATGATGAAGTACCGGAAATTGAAAATTTGTCACAGCTTCCGGAAGTGGTAGAAAAAGTATTTGCCGGAAAATAATTAAAATAGAAAACAGGAAACGAATGTAGAAATAAGAGAAAAAGAGTCTTGGTTGTTTGAAAAGAACGAAGCAAGGCTCTTTTTTTGCTTTACAGGAAATTGCTTTCCTGTAAAGTAAAAAACGCGCCGCGAGGATGCGCACTGCGGCGTATAAGGTAGATGTCGCAAGCGACCGCCGCAGGCGCGGGAATGTGCCAAGGCACATTCTTTTTCTTGCCCGGCATTCGTAAAAGGCTGCCAGTGACAGGTTTTATAGGTTGACAAATAATACTATATGATATATAGTATTGAATATAAAATAGTAATACATAAAGAATAATATTATATTTATGAAAATCTGGAGGGAGTGATTGCATGGTATTTAATACAGGTGCGGCACTTCTGGATGCAATTGTTTTGGCTGTAGTATCAAAGGATGAGGAAGGTACTTATGGCTATAAGATTACACAGGATGTGCGGAAAGCCATTGAAGTGTCAGAATCAACGCTGTATCCGGTGCTGCGAAGATTGCAGAAGGACGGTTGTCTGGAAGTATATGACAGAGAATGTGGGGGCAGAAACCGAAGGTATTATAAGATAACTGGAAATGGAAATGAAAGATTAACATATTATCGAAAGGAATGGGAAAATTATTCTTCGAAAATAACAGAATTATTTTCCGGAGAGGAGAAGATATGAACAGACAGGAGTTTATGAGAAGGCTGGAGCAGTTATTAGAAGGAATTCCGGAAGAGGAAAAACGGGAAGCAATTGCATACTATACCAGTTACTTTGAAGATGCAGGAGAAGAAAATGAAGAAAAAATAATCCGGGAATTAGAATCACCGGAAAAAGTGGCAGCAACCATCCGGGCAGATTTTCCGGGATGCAATAGCAGTGAGACAGCATCTTCCGGTAATCAGCAGAATTATAACGGTGCAAGCCAGAGTATGGGACAGCAGAATTATAACGGTGCAAGCCAGAATATGGGGCAGCAGAATTATAACGGAACGATCCAGAGGGAAGACAATACCACAAGAAATATTCTGCTTATAATCCTGCTGGTGCTTACTTCACCAATCTGGGGCGGTATTTTAGTAGCAATTGGTGGAACGTTAGCAGGAATTATCGGAGGACTATTTGGAATTGCAGTCGGCTGTGTAATCGGCGGAATAGCGGTAGCAGGTGTAGCAATTACAATTTTGGTAACAGGCGCAATTTCCCTAGGTCTTATTTCTATGGCAGCCGGACTTCTGATGCTTGCAATTGGATTATGTGCGGCCGGACTTCTGGTTCTGGTATGTGGAAAGTTTCTTCCATGGTTTGCAAAAGGAATTGCAAAATTATGGCAGTCACTGTTTAAGAAGAAAGGGGGCGCTTGCGCATGAAAAAAGCATTAAAAATTATTTTTGGTATTGCATTAGGCTGCTTTCTTTTAGGCTGCGTGGTATTAGGAATTGGAATTGCAACCGGTGGAACCATGCGGGAATTTGTAGAAGCAGTGCAAAATAATAAATTTGCATTTCATTGGGATATAACTGACTGGGAAGGACAGGATAAAGGAACAGCCAGTACAGAAGAGACTGCATTTGCACCGGAAGATGTGAAATCACTTGATATCGATATGGATGCAGGAATGTTGAAAGTAGTCAAAGGAAAAGGCAAAGAGATTAAGGTAATAACAACTTCTAAAAATGCTGAGGTAGAGACTGCATTGGAAGATGGAACTTTAATAATCAGCGAAAACTTCCATGCAGCATATTGGGGCGATGGAGTGCATCGTTTACAGGTGGTTATTGAAGTGCCGGAACAGCTTGAGTTAGAGGAACTTTCAGTTGAAGTAGGAGCAGGAAATATTGATATAAAAGAAGGACTGTTGACGACAGCATATGCAAGCTTGGATGTGGATGCCGGAAATCTTGATTTTGCCGGTGAAGTAAAAGGTGATTTAGACGCCAATTGTAATGTGGGAAATATGGAATTGAAATTAACCGGAGAGCAGCAGGATTACAATTACAGTTTAAGCTGTGGTGTTGGTTCTATAAAAGCAGGAGATATTTCTGTTGCCGGACTTGGCAGAGATGACGAAATCGACAATGGTGCAGATTATGATATGGATATAAACTGTGATGTGGGAAATATTGATGTGATTTTTGAAAAATAGAATGAGATATGATATAATATATTTGATAATTTCTTGTAATAATGAAAGAAATTATACTCCACTCTTGAAAAATCAGTATATGCAGGGGTAATTCATAGAAGAGTATTTTCTGGAATTCAGCTTAGAAGGTGACAGAGTGTCCGCTATCTCTTGCAGTATGGTTTATGGAATCAAGAAGAAAGGAGTATTCATATGTCGAAAGGGCATGGGGTATCTGGAAAGACTCATACGAAGCAACAGCTTAATGATTATGCAAATCAGAATAATCCTAACAATAAGGCATATCAAGCTAGAAAAGCAAATGAACGCCAATATGCTAAAAAAAAGAAAGCATATAGTATGGACACTGTAGCTGATCTGGAATGGTATTGTTATGGCTGGATTGATGATTAGTTGTAAGTCTTTTTATGATGAATAATGGAAAAACGGATAGCAGACAATTTTTTTCAACTTGCCTGCTATCATTTTTTATAAAATTATTTACTTGGAAACCCACTCATTTACATCATTGATTTTACTTAAAACCGGGAGCAGAATCAGGCAGAGAATAATGCCGACAACACCCTGGACGATATTGAATGGAATACCTGCAGCAGAAGAAGCAATTCCGGTAGCAAGAGCAGCGGAGGAGAAAGAACCGCTGGCAAATGCAGCAAGACCTGCTTCAAACAGGAAGTAGCCAAGTACCATAAGAGCCTCACCTACGATACCGCCGATAACAACGCGGACACTGCGGTTAGCTTTGGAAGAAATGTTAAGACGCAGTTTGTGGAACAGAAGTCCGGCGATGCATGCGGTCAGAGCCTTGATGATTAAAGTGGCAGGAGCCCAGGTCATATAGCCGGAGAAAATATCAGCAAACATGGAGCCGATACCAGCGGCAAGTGCACCAATTCCAGGTCCTAAGATAATACCACATAGGAGTACCAGTCCGTCTCCTAAATGAATATATCCAAAAGTTGGTGTAGGAATCTTAATAATCATAGTTGCAATGCAGGTAAATGCAGCAAGCAAGGCCGCAGTAACCATTTTCTTTGTATTTTTCATAATAAAGTAAATCCTTTCTTTGGTATATGATCTGCAAATCGTTTTCCCTATCATATGTAAAATGTGGTTTGATTAAAATAGCCAGATATAACAAATATGACCATGCCAGCTTAAAGGCAAAAGGAGTATACAAATTTTAACGATTGCCGAAATGCTCATTCATTGGTAAAATAGTCACGGAAACATGACTACAAAAAGGGAGATAAAATAATGAAGAAAGAAGTTCGGATTGCATTATATATAGTTTCTATAGTGTGTGTGATTCTGCTGGGTGCAGCAATGATATATGCAGCCCATCACGGTGGAAGCATCCGCCAGAAGGACAGCCGGCAGACTGCCGCAACAGCAGGGACAGAAGCGGCAGAAGACAGCAAGGATAAAAATGGAGAATCCAATTTAAAGACCAGTGATAAAACTGACGGTAAAAATGATGCGGAAGCCGGAAAGGATGCAGCTTCTGAAGATGCAGATAAGAATACGGAGAAAAATGTAAAAACAACAGATGTAACAGAAGATACAACACTGATGTTTACCGGAGACGTACTTTTTGCCAATTCTTTTAAAACAAACTATGATGCCGGAGGCATAGATGCTGTCATAGATAATGGCATGAAAGAGCTGCTTGTAAATGCAGATATTACCATGGTAAATGAAGAATTTCCGTTTAGTAACCGGGGCACCCAGATGGAGGACAAGCAGTATACCTTCCGCACAGACCCATCCTATGCAGCCGCATTAAAGGAAATGGGCGTGGACGTGGTCACTCTGGCAAATAATCATATCCTCGATTATGGAAGGGAAGCATTGAGTGATACGTTTACAACATTAGATGGACAGGGCATTTTATATGCCGGAGCAGGGGACAGCGTAGAGCGGGCGCAGGAAGTGCAGATAATAGAAGTAAATGGGAAAAAGTATGGATTTCTTGCAGCATCCCGTGTACTTCCGGTTGCCGGCTGGAATGTAGAAAGCGCAGTACCGGGAGTCCTTTCTACTTATGATGAAACGCGGTTTGTCAATGCCATTGCCGAAGCACGCAGTCAGTGTGATGTGCTGGTGGTTTATGTCCACTGGGGCTTGGAACATCAGGAAAAACCTGAGGCATATCAGAGAACGCTGGCACAGAAATATATCGAAGCCGGTGCAGATGTAGTGTTTGGTGCACATTCCCATTGTCTGCAGGGCATTGAATATATCGACGGAAAGCCGGTGTTTTACAGCCTTGGCAATTTTGTTTTTGGCAGCAGCATTGAGCGCACCATGGCAGTGGAAATGGTAGTGGATAAGGATGGTGCAATTTCTTATAAGCTGGTGGGAGCAAAGGCAGAAAATGGAAAGACCAGACAGATGAATGAATTAGAACAGCAGCAGTTGAATGACTATATCAACAGCATTTCCTTTGGCGTAACGGTGCAGGATGACGGAACCGTAACACCACAATAAGAGACAGCAGAGTATGAAACAGTATTGGTACAATAAGCTGAAAAGAAGTGCATAAAAATACCGGATTGCGATAGAGTAGTAATAAAAGAAATTGCCGGGAGATGGAATGAACAGTTCGAAACGGGAAAACTTACTGAATCTGGCACTGGATGCAACAGAAGAGGAAAGACTGCAGTCCTTAAACTTAAATGTAGGATATCAGGAAGAAACGGACACATGGGAAGTCATTGTAAAATATACCGGAAGTCTCAGAAAATTAGAGGAGATATTTCCGGATATTGAAGTTACAGAACTGAGCAATGAATATGCAGTTATCCGGCTGCCGGAGGCTTTGATGGATGCGGTAACAGACCGGACAGAAATTGAATATATGGAAAAACCAAAGAGGCTCTTTTTCTCTGTACAGCAGGGAATCAGAGCCTCCTGCATTACGTCCCTTTATACAAGAAAAATGGGGTTAGGGGGAACGGGATTGAGTGGGAAAGGTGTGATAACGGCATTTTTAGATAGTGGCATCGATTACAGACACCCGGATTTTAGAAAGGAAGATGGAAGCAGCCGGATTCTGGCAATCTGGGATCAGACCATTGCAGGAAATCCACCGGCGGGATTCCGGCTTGGAACGGAATACGACCGGGACGTAATCAATGAAGCATTGCAGCAGGAGGATATACAGGAGGGGTACCGTATCTGCCCCAGCCGGGATTTATCCGGGCACGGAACCCATGTGGCAGGAATCGCAGCGGGAAATGGAAGATCATCCAATGAAAGAAACCGGGGCGTGGCATATGAAAGTGATTTGCTGGTGGTAAAGCTTGGCACACCGGGAAAAAATTCTTTTCCAAGGACAACAGAGCTGATGCTTGGAATGGATTATATTCTCCGGAAAGCACTGGAACTTAAGCAGCCGGTGGCAGTAAATATAAGCTTTGGCAATACCTATGGTTCCCATGATGGAACCTCTCTTCTTGAAACCTATTTATCAGATATGGCAAATTACTGGAAATCGGTTCTGGTGATTGGCACCGGAAATGAAGGCAGTGCCAGAGGGCATACCTCCGGGCAGCTTGTAATGGGAAGAGAACAGGAAGTGGAATTTGCAGTAGGAGAATATGAGCCTGCGTTAAGCTTACAAATCTGGAAATCCTATGCGGATATTTTTTCCATCCGGATGACACATCCCAGTGGGAAAACGGTGGGGATTATCCGGCAGCTGCAGGGCCCCCAGAGATTTACTATCGAAGGAACGCAGATTTTATTATATTTTGGAGAACCAAGCCCTTTCAGTCCTTTTCAGGAAATCTATTTTGATTTTCTTCCGGTGGAAAATTATATCGACAGCGGAATCTATAAAATAACGCTGATACCGGAAAAGATTGTAACCGGGGTCTATAATATGTGGCTGCCTTCCCTTGCGGTCATCGGAGAAGCAACCGGATTTTTATATCCCACAGAAGAGACAACGCTTACAATTCCATCCACTGCCTATAAGGTAATTTCGGTGGGGGCCTATGATGCAAGATATAATCAGGTGGCAGCCTTTTCCGGGAGAGGGTTCACCAGAGAGACCAATCAGGTGAAACCGGACATCTGTGCGCCAGGGGTGGACATTGAATCCTGTGCACCAGGCGGCGGTTATACCGTACGAAGCGGAACTTCAATGGCAACGCCATTTGTAACCGGGACGGCAGCACTTTTTATGCAATGGGGAATTGTAGAGAAACATGATGCTTTTTTATATGGGGAAAAAATAAAAGCATATCTCATCCGGGGAGCAAGACCACTGCCGGGATATTCCTTTTTCCCAAATCCAAGGCTGGGCTGGGGTGTATTGTGTGCAGCGGACAGTCTGCCATCGGATGCTGGATGAATACGGTTGTACTTTTATGACACTTTTCTGAATAAATATTGTAAAAAACGATAATTTGATGTACAATTAAAAAATGCAGGAAGGAATGTATAGACAGAAAAATATATATTTTTTGGAGGGGCTATGCAGGAGAAGAATACGCTGGATGAATTGTTTAAAGGGAAAAAAGGATTTGCGGAATGTTACCAGACTCTGCAGTTATTAAGTGAAAGTACCGATGATTATTTATTTCTGGCAGATTTAAAAGAGGGTAAATTTTATTTCGCCAGCAATGATATATCAAAGAGATATGCATTGCGCATGGATGAAAACAACAGTTGCGGCATAGATGACTGGAAAGATATTGTATATGAAAGAGACTTAAACCAGTGGGTTAATGATATGGAATCTATCTGCTCTGGAAAAAGCCTGATACATGATTTGGAATACCGGCTGGTAGACAGAAACAGCAATCTGGTCTGGATCAGCTGTCGTGGAAAAGCTGAACTGGATGAGACCGGGATTCCTTATGTAATGGTGGGAAGAACATCAGATACTGTCCTTTTGGGAAAGACAGATTCACTTACCGGACTTTTTAATAGTACTAAATTAATGGAACATCTGGATGAAATGCTGAACAGCAGAAAAGAAGGTGTTTTGCTTGTCCTTGGTGTGGATAATTTTAAAAATATCAATACGAAATATGGAAGAGGCCATGGTAATTTTATTTTAAAGAGGATTGCGGCTCTTCTGGAAAACAGTATTGATGAAAACATAAAAATTTATCGTCTGGATGGTGACCGGTTTGCAGTTAATTTTGTGGGATATGATATGGAGGCTGTGCGTGAGGTATACCAGAATATACAGATGAAGATGATGGAGAACTGTACCTTTTCAGCAGGTGCAGTCTGTTATCCGATGTCCGGAATCAAGGATGCCAATACACTGTTTAACTATGCGGAAAGTTCTCTGGACCGTGCCAAGAAGAGCGGTAAGAACCGGTTGATTCTTTTCTCAGCAGAAGATTATGAGAAACAGTTGTCGGTTATTGACTTAACAGAAGAAATCAGAAAGAGTATCCGCAACCAGTGTGATGGATTTTATCTTCTCTTCCAGCCACAGATTGGGATGAGTAATTATGAAGTAGTGGGAGCAGAGGCACTGCTCCGTTTCCGCTCAAAATATCATGGGGTGGTGTCACCAAATCTTTTTATTGGAATATTAGAGCAGAGCGGAATGATTGTGCAGGTGGGAAAATGGGTATTAAAGGAAGCCATTGCCCAGTGTGCAAAGTGGCGGCGTTATAATCCGGAATTCCGTATGAGTATTAATCTTTCTTATATACAGTTACAGCAGCCGGATTTAAGCCAGTACATTTATGATTTATTAGAACAGGAAGGAATTCCCGGAGAAGCTATTATTCTGGAACTGACAGAAAGCATGCAGTTACAGGATTATACCAAATACAATCAGTTATTTTATCAGTGGGGCAAGCGTGGTATACAGATTTCCATGGATGATTTTGGAACCGGATATTCCAGCTTAAGTTATCTTAAGAGTCTGGCAATTGATGAGATTAAAATTGACCGCTGCTTTGTCAGCCGGATTAATATGAGTGCATACAATTACCGGCTTCTTCGTAATATTTTGGAACTGGCAAGAAGTGCACAGATCCGGGTAGTATGTGAAGGGGTAGAAACACCGGAGGAATTACAGACACTTGCAGAGCTTGCACCTGAAGTTTTACAGGGGTTCTATTTCAGTAAACCGATTGAAGAAGAGCTGTTTGAAAAACAGTATATTTTTGGACATGTAGAGGAAGAACGGTGGCAGGAAGATTGTGGGAATAGTACAGTGATTCTGCCGGAAGCAGGAGACGGTACCGATTATAAAGCGATATTAGACCAGTTAGAAGAGATGGTCTATGTCATAGATGCGGAAAGCTATGAGTTATATTATATGAATTCTGCCGGACAACGAATCAGCGGCGTTAGTGATTATGCCGGCAAGAAATGTTATCAGGTATTAGAGGGCAGGGAAGAACCGTGCCCAGATTGTAATATGGCAAAATTAAAGCATAAGAAGTTTTTGACCAGATATGCAAATAATGAATTCTTAGGAACCCAGATGTTGATGAAGGATAAATTAGTAAACTGGGGCAATAAGGCAGCACGCCTTCAGATAGGTATTGACATGAATACCATCAATATTTCCATGAGCAGGCTGGAAGAACAGTTAGAAGTGGAAAAGGGCATTGTGAAAGCCTTGGAAGAGGCGAAAGAAAAAGAAAATGAAGCTGATATCATCAGTGAACTTCTTCATCATACCGGGGAATTTTATCAGGCAGACCGCTGCTATATCTTTTTATATTCCAAAGAGGCAGATAGCTGGAGTAATGTCTGTGAGTGGTGTGAAAATGAGATTCAGAGCCAGCAGCTTTATCTGGCATCGGTACCGGGTGACCGGGTAAAACTGGTGATTGGCAGTCTGAAGGAAGACAGACCGGTTATTATCAAAGATGTGGATATGTATCGGGAGTCAGCACCGGATTTGTGGAAAATATTAGTGCATCAGGAAATACGCAGGCTGATGCTTCTTCCATTGTTAAATGAAGGTCATTTATTTGGATTTATTGGTGTGGATAATCCGAAATACCGCCCAAATGATAAGACTTTTCTTGCCAGAATACGTCCTTTTATTTCAAATATACTGATTCGTGACGGAATGATGGATGTAAAGAGTGAGATGATAGCCCGTATGACGGGTATGCTGAAGGAGGAAAATATATTACAGTCTGTAAAACTGGGACTGTGGACGCTGGAACTGGATACGGTCAATGGAAAGAACCGTCTGTATGTGGATAAGAGCATGCGCAGCATTCTGGGCATAGACGACATTATGAACAGCGAGGAATATTTCAGGTTCTGGTATGATAACATCAGTGATGGTTATTACGATTATGTACAGAATGCATTACATGATATTATTACAACCGGAAAGATTATTGAGATGGAATATACCTGGAATCATCCGGAACGTGGAAAAGTGACAGTACGCTGTGTTGGAGTGCTTGGTCATCAGGAAAATGGTGTCTATACATTAAAAGGATATCATCGTATCAATAATGATATGATTCGGAAAAAATTTTTAAAGAGTCAGGAATATGAACGTATGGAGTATAATGAGAAGAAACATACCATTTATTTCCATACAAATCGTTCTATGTTAAAGGGAAATCAGCTAAAAGAGGTTGGATTTCCGGAAAGCTGGGAGGATGGAATGGTACATCCCCATTTCCGGGATGTATTTCATGCAGCGTTTACCGGTGTAGAATATAGAAAAGAGGATCAGGTATTAGAAATTCTTTTAAAAAACAAGCAGGATGAGTTTGAATGGTTCCGTCTGGATATCTGTAAAATCGGAGACCAGAAACAGGATGAAAATTTGAGGATAGTTACTATTTATCAGATTGAAGATCATCAGAATATCCAGTTAAAATATTTACAGAGAGAGGACTTTTATCAGGCAATGCTGTCGGAGACCGTGGCATATGCTGAGGTAGACCTGAGTAATGGTAAGATTCAAAGCAGTGGTGGACTCTGGAAAGATTACGTAGCAGAGGGCGAGCGGGAAGCATTAAATTATATGAAGGTTTTCAACCGTCATATTGATGAACTGGTATTAGAGGAAGACCAGTTTGGATGCTATGATGTATTAGAGCAGGAAAAGATGGTTTATAATTATAACAGTGGAACGGCTACTGTGAATTATCAGCTTCGCAGAAGGATGGCAAGAGGAAGTTACCACTGGATGGAGCTTACCGTACATGTATTTCAGGAGCAGGTAACAGAAAATATGTATGCACTGCTGTATCTTAAGGATATAGATGGACAGAAACGCCGTCAGCAGGAACAGGAGCGTGCAGCCAATACCGATCCGTTGACGAACGTACTGAACCGGCGGATATTTGAACAATATACCAGCCATTATGTATTAGAAGAAGCAAAGAAAGGGGAAGTGTGTGCACTTCTTATATTGGATATTGATAATTTTAAACAGATTAACGATACCAAGGGACATCCATATGGAGATAAAGTATTGCGTACTTTTGTGGATACCATTCATGAAAGCTTCCGCTGTACCGATTATATAGGAAGACTTGGTGGGGATGAATTTGTAGTATTGTTTAAAGGATTTGGCTCAAAGAAAACCTTGGATAAGAGACTGGTTCGGATGCAGGAACAGCTGCGGGAGAAGCTTCCGACTCCGGTATCCTGCAGTGTTGGAATCACCCTGATTAGAAAAGACAGCTATAACTATGAAGACAGTATCAGGCAGGCAGATAAAGCTTTGTATACAGCGAAGCATAAAGGAAAGGATACCTGTTGTTACTGGGAAGAGTCAGAAAAATAGGCATTGACGGAGACAAAAGGTATATGTTATGATGATGGCGTATCAGGGAGTAGTTCGCACCGGATAGCCGGTGTTGTATTTTTCGTCATCACGTTATCTGAAGAGGGATAACCGGAATATACACTGCAGAGGAACGAGACTTTTACCGTATTATTTTGATGCGGTAAAAGTGCTCGTTCCTTTTTGCTTTACAGGAAATTGCTTTCCTGTAAAGTAAAAAACGCTCCGCGAGGATGCACACTGCGGCGTATAAGGTAGATGCCGCAAGCGACCGCCGCAGGCGCGGGAATGTGCCAAGGCACATTCTTTGTTGCGCATGGTTGATACCCGGTAACATAAAAAGCAGGAGGTTAAGCGTATATGAAAGCATATTGGAATTGTACGAAAGAGCAGTTAGAAGAAATGTTTGGCTTTCGGGAAAAAGGATTAACAGAAGAAGAAGTAGAAAGAATACGAAAAGAGACAGGCGAAAACCGGCTGAGCGAGGGCAGACATAAGAGTCTGCTGCAGGTGTTTTTAAGCCAGTTTTGTGACTTGATGGTAATAATACTGATTATTGCAGCAATTATTTCCATGTTTTCCGGAAATGTTGAGAGCACTATCGTAATTTTTCTGGTATTACTTATGAATGCTGTTCTTGGTACGATACAGTATAGGAAGGCAGAAAAATCACTGGATAGTTTGAAGGATTTGGCGGCACCAACGGCCCGGGTTATCCGGGATGGAAAACGTCAGGAGATTGCATCCAAAGAGATTGTGCCCGGGGATTATGTAATCTTAGAAGCAGGGGACATGATTGTGGCAGACGGAAGAATTCTTCGCAATTATTCCCTGCAGGTCAATGAAGGCTCACTGACAGGAGAGTCTGTCAATGTAGAAAAAAATGAAGAAGTATTGCCGGAAGAAGTACCGTTGGCAGACCGGAAAAATATGGTATTTTCCGGAAGCTTTGTAACATATGGAAGAGCGGAGGTACTTGTAACAGCAACAGGAATGGAGACGGAATTAGGAAAGATTGCCGGGTTGATGAATCAGACGAAGGAGCGTAAGACTCCGCTTCAGATAAGTCTTGATTCTTTCAGCAAAAAGCTGGCAATACTGATTATGGCAATCTGTGCACTGGTCTTTTGTCTTGGCATTTACCGGAAGATGCCGGTCATTGATGCCATGATGTTTGCTGTTGCACTGGCAGTAGCGGCAATACCGGAAGCATTAGGCTCTATTGTTACAATTGTGCAGGCAATGGGAAGCAGGAGAATGGCAAAGGAGCACGCCATTGTCAAAGAATTAAAAGCTGTGGAAAGCTTAGGCTGTGTATCGGTAATCTGCTCCGATAAGACGGGAACACTGACACAGAATAAGATGCATGTGGAAGAGGTTTATCTGAATGGTATGACTTGTAAACCGGATGAGATGACCTTGGAGTCCAGCCTGCAAAGGCTTTTTTTATACAATGCTATTTTAAATAATGATGCCAGCATAACGGATGGAAAAGTACTGGGAGATCCGACAGAGTCTGCCCTGTTGGAAATGTTCCACGAAGTCCGCCTGAATCAGGACAGAACGGAAAATGTAGGGCAGCTTACCATACAGGAAGAAACGATTCGAAATATGATTCCGAGATTAGAAGAAATTCCATTTGATTCTGAACGGAAATGCATGAGCAGTAAATACCGGCTGCGTGGCGAAGAAGAAATTATTTTTACAAAAGGAGCAGTAGATGTCCTTTTAAACCGTTGCATAAATGTGGCATATGAAGAAGAGATAAGACCGATGGATAATGTAGAAATCGCAAAAATCCAGAAGCAGAATCAGCATTTTTCTGAAAAGGGACTCAGGGTACTGGCATTTGCATGTAAGAAGTCCGGGGGAGAACTGACGGTGGAAAATGAAAATGGACTTACCTTTTTAGGATTAGCTGCCATGGCAGACCCGCCAAGGAAGAATCCATACAGGCAGTAGCAGATGCGAAGCGGGCGGGAATCCGTACCGTAATGATTACCGGAGATCACAAAATCACAGCCGTTGCGATTGCAAAGCGTATTGGAATCTATGAAGAGGGGGACCTGGCATTAACCGGAACAGAGCTGGATGCCTGCCCGGAAAAAGAACTGGAAGAAAAGATTGATAAAATATCTGTTTATGCGAGAGTGTCACCGGAACATAAGATACGGATTGTAAAAGCCTGGCAGAAGAGGGGCAATATCGTTTCCATGACCGGAGACGGTGTAAATGATGCACCGGCATTAAAGCAGGCAGACATCGGAGTAGCCATGGGAATAACCGGAACGGAAGTGGCAAAGGATGCGGCAGCCATGATATTAACAGATGATAACTTTGCTACGATTATTAAAGCAGTAACGAACGGAAGAAACATTTACCGTAATATAAAAAATGCTATTTTATTTTTACTTTCCGGCAACATGGCAGGAATTTTATCTGTATTGTATACATCCCTTTTGGGGCTTCCGGTTCCATTTGCTCCGGTGCATTTACTGTTTATTAACCTGCTGACAGATTCCCTTCCGGCAATTGCCATTGGCGTGGAACCGCAGGATGCAAGTTTATTGGAAGAAAAACCAAGGCAGACATCGGAAGGAATTTTATCTGGAGAGACATTCCGGCGAATTATGTTGCAGGGCTTATGCATTGCGGTATCCACCATGGCAGCATTTTATATCGGAAATGGAAAAGGTGCGGCAATGGCATCCACTATGGCATTTGCAACACTGACAATGGCGCGTCTTTTCCATGGATTTAACTGTCGTGGAAACAAGAGCATTTTTGCATTGGGCTTTACCGGAAATCCATACAGTATCCTTGCATTTGTGTCTGGAAGTGTGCTGCTGGGACTGGTGCTTTTTGTACCGCCGCTGCGGGGGTTATTTTCAGTAGAATCATTGTCCTGTCCTGCTGTGATTGAGATTATTCTGCTGGCAGCACTTCCGACCGTTGTCATCCAGATGGTCAGAGGAGTGAGAGAGTTAAAGAAATAAGCCAAATTTGCGCCGGTGTCCGGGAAGAAGCAAGCTGCTAAAATGCGACCGTTCTAAGAAAGTGTTTTTTCTTTCTATATTAAAATAGTCTTTCCAATGTTTGACATCTCGCCCCGTCTGTCCGTCGGAGTACGGATGCATTATCGGAATCTGCACAAGGGCTCTTAGAATTTCGTCTGTAACCGGCAACACTGGCACAGGGATGTGCCAGTGAGGCGCAATTGAACACGGATGTGAATTTGCGCCGGTTGCCAGCCGAAATCAAACACAATATCGAAATTCTTATGTGCCCTTGCAGATTCCAGTTCGCATCCGCTTCCGACGGACAGATGGGGTGAGCAGTCAAAGCAGCGGAAAGACAATTTATTATCAGAAAAAACACTTTCAAGAACGATAACGCATTTCATCAAAAATTTCTTCCCGGACACCGGCTACAAATTTGTGCTTGTATTTTTCTCTCTGTCCTTAGCCCATCTGGCTGCATCAACTCTTGACGGAAGTTGTCCTGCGACATATACTAAGCTTAATCACAAGGTAAGGAATGAGACAGATGTATCGGAAAAAGATAATCAGGCATTTGGCACTGCTGTGGAGCATCCTGTTTCTGGTAGCCATTGCAGGCGCATCCACCAGAACAGAACAGGTTTCCCCGGCAGAGAAAGAAGCCTTTGCAGTAAATTACATAGAATTAAAGAATGCACGTCTTTTAGATACTCCGGATAAGATGTTATCCAGAGAGGAGCAGATGCAGAATACAGGCATTGCGGCATTGACACTAGGCTGCAGCGGTAGACTGGCGAACCATAGGAGAAATATTGGAATGATGTTCTGGCTGCTGTTGGTGGTGCTGCCACAGCTTTTTATGGGACGTATTCAGAGGAATCGGAAGAAGCATGGCGATAATGTACTAAGGAGCCTGATGTTAGCAAGGTTTGAGCGGAAGGCGGACGGAAAGAAGGAAGCATTGGCACCCGCATATTAAATACATAAAATAATAATATGCGAGGTGTAAGAAATGAATATTTTTATCTGGATTATGATAATCTTAGGTGGTGGAGTAGGAATTCTTTCCTGTGCTTATCTGGTACTGGCAATGCCGGTACTTCTGGTATGGAAGATTTGCCGGAAGGTAAAATATCACATTGGATTATTTGATTAGAAGATAAAGAAAAGAGGATTCTGGAATCTGGCAGCAGGTCAGAAAACAGAATTCTCTTTTTACTTTACAGGAAATTGCTTTCCTGTAAAGTAAAAAACACTCCGCGAGGATGCGCACTGCGGCGTATAAGGTAGATGTCGCAAGCGACCGCCGCAGGCGCTAGAATGTGCCAAGGCACATTCTTTGTTATGCACTTACGGGTATTTCTAAAATTTTTATGAAAACCATGATATTTTTCGAAAGTGAGATGTAAAAATGTTCGGAATAAGGTAATATAAAAAACAGAGTGAGAAAGAAAAAGTAAAATAGAAAAATAAGAAATGGAAAACGAGAGAATATCATATGCTTCAGATTCAACACATTTATAAGGAATATAAGACCGGAAGTCTGGTGCAGAAGGCACTGGATGATGTCAGCTTAAATTTAAGGGATAATGAGTTCGTGGCAATCCTCGGACCGAGTGGTTCGGGAAAGACCACGTTGCTTAATATAATCGGAGGACTCGACCGTTATGATAGCGGAGATTTGATTATCAATGGAATATCCACGAAGAAATACAAGGACAGGGATTGGGATTCTTACCGGAACCATACCATTGGTTTTGTGTTTCAAAGTTATAATCTGATTCCCCATCAGACGGTACTTGCAAATGTGGAACTGGCATTGACCATTTCCGGTATCGGTAAGGCAGAGCGGAAGAAACGAGCCGTTGCGGCATTAGAGCAGGTGGGACTGGGAAACCAGTTACACAAGAAGCCAAGCCAGATGTCCGGTGGACAGATGCAGCGTGTAGCCATTGCAAGAGCTTTGGTCAATGACCCGGATATTCTGCTGGCGGATGAACCGACGGGAGCATTAGACAGTGACACCAGTGTGCAGGTCATGGATTTGCTGAAGGAAGTGGCAAAAGACCGGCTGGTAGTTATGGTAACCCATAACCCGGAATTAGCAGAGCAGTATGCTACCAGAATTGTTAGATTAAGTGATGGAAAAATTCGTGCTGACTCCAATCCTTATGAAGTGGATGAGGCAATGTTGAAGGAACCGGAGCATAAAAACATGGGAAAATCCTCCATGTCATTTCTTACGGCATTGTCCTTAAGCTTTAATAATTTAAAAACGAAAAAGGCAAGAACCCTGCTGACTTCCTTTGCAGGCTCTATTGGAATTATCGGCATTGCACTGATATTATCTCTTTCTACCGGTGTAAATAAATACATCAAAAATGTAGAGGAAGAGACCTTATCCGAGTATCCGCTGCAGATTCAGAGTACGGGATTCAGTCTGGCATCCATGAGTCTTGGAATGGCAGATTCTGAAAAGAATACGGAAAGTGATGACGGAAATGCCAAAACAGATAAAGAAAATTCCGGGGATAAAGTAAAAGTCATTAAGATGGTAACCAATATGTTTTCCACGATGGCATCTAATGACCTGGAGGCTTTGAAAAAGTATCTTGATGAAGGAGACAGTGGAATTGAGCAGTATACTACAGCGGTGGAGTATACTTATAATATCAGTCCGCAGATTTTTAAGGAAAATGAAGACGGGATACGTCAGGTAAATCCGGACAAATCTTTTGATGCAGTAGGTCTTGGATCTTCATCTGGTTCCAATAGTCTGATGTCATCCATGATGAGCACGGATGTTTTTTATGAGATGCCGGAAAACAGTAAGTTATATGAAAAGCAGTATGATATTAAGGAAGGACGCTGGCCGGAAAATTATAATGAGTGTGTGGTGGTGCTTACTTCCAATGGCGGAATTAGTGACTTTTTACTGTATACATTAGGTCTTCGTGACCCGCTGGAATTAGACGAGATGATACAGCAGTTTGCCAGTGAGGAAAATATTGAGACACCATCTGATTTTGGAACTTATACTTATAAGGATCTGGTAGGAATCCAGTTTAAACTGGTGAACAGTGCGGATTATTATACTTATGATGAAGAGTATCAGGTCTGGAAGGATAAGTCGGATAATGAAGACTTTATGAAACAACTGGTGGCAGATGGAGAAGAGCTTACGATTGTAGGTGTGGTGCAGCCGGCAGAAGGAAGTAATGCCGCATCCTTAAATACAGGAATTGCATATCCAAAATCTCTGACAAAGCATGTGGCAGAGGAATCGGCAAAGAGTGAGATAGTAAAACAGCAGCTTGCAAATCCATCCGTAAATGTCTTTACCAATGAAGCGTTTGGTGAGGTAGATAAGGAAAACGGATTTGATATGCAGTCATTGTTTACCGTAGACAGTGAAGCATTGGAAAAAGCATTTTCCTTTGATGAAAGTGCCTTAAGCGGGTTGAAAATTCTATGGGGGATATGGGAAGTGCCGATTTGTCCGAAGAATTTTCCGTGGATGCTTTTTCCATGGGTCAGTCAATTTCTGCGGAAGAAATGCAGGCAATTGCAGGCAGTCTCTTAGAGGGCTACCAGCAGTATGCAAAGGATAATCCGCAGGCAGATTATTCGAATCTGTCCCAGTATTTTATGAACTATTTAAATACGGAAGAAGCCCGGAAAATTTTATCCGATAATATCAAAGAGATTATTACGACAAATGGCATGGTAACTATTACACCGGAGCAGATACAGAGCCTCATCCAGCAGATTATGGGTGGATATCAGCAGTATGTCATAGACCATGGTTATACCGACCCGGAGAAATTTGATGAGTACTTAGCAGAATATTTGCAGACAGAGGAAGCCCAGGGAATCATAACAGCGTGGGCATCTGAGATATTTACAGGTAGTGGAAATATTGAGATTACGCAGGAGCAGATGCAGAAATTGTCTTCTGAATTATTTGCAGGTTATCAGACTTATGCACAGAATAATGGATTACCTGACCCGGCAAAATTGGGAGATTCTTTTGCAGCATATCTGAATACAGCAGATGGTCAGCAGAGAATTGCAGCCGGACTTTCGAATGTTATGAATGTGGACGCAGTACAGCAGCAGATGATGACGGCAATACAGCAGTATATGCAGCAGGCAGTGACACAGATGGGAAACAAGCTGCAAAGTGCCATGGCATCCGGCATGCAGGTGGATGAAGAAGCATTTTTAAATGCATTTCAGATTAATATGAATGAGGATGAGCTGACAGAGCTTTTGATGTCTATGGGTTCTGCAACCGGAACAACCTATGAGAATAACTTAAAGAAATTAGGCTATGTGGATTTTGCAGTGCCAAGCGGAATTAATATTTATCCGAAGGATTTTGAAAGCAAGGAGCATGTGGTAGAAATTTTAGATGCATACAATAACCGCATGGAAAAGGAAGGCAGGGACGAGCAGGTGATAACCTATACCGATATGGTAGGAACGCTGATGTCTTCCGTAACCGATATTGTGGATATTATCACATATGTACTGATTGCATTTGTGGCAATTTCGCTGGTGGTATCTTCAATTATGATTGGTGTCATTACTTATATCAGTGTGCTAGAGCGAAGAAAAGAAATCGGAATCCTAAGAGCTATCGGAGCATCGAAGCGGAACGTTTCCCAGGTATTTAATGCAGAGACCTTTATTATCGGACTGTGTGCCGGACTGATTGGAATCGGATTTACACTGCTTCTGATTATTCCGGTCAATGCGATTATCCATAATCTTGCAAATACAACCGATGTAAGTGCGGTGCTTCCGGTAGTTCCGGCACTGGTGCTGATTTTACTCAGTATCCTTTTGACACTTCTGGGTGGTCTGATCCCATCAAAGAAAGCATCGAAGAGTGACCCGGTAACAGCACTCCGGACGGAATAATGAGGTTGACATTTTTTGAAAAACATTTATAATAAGTAGCAAAGCTACCTAAAAGGAGTGAAATTATGGCAGTGAAGATGCCGCTTGGACTTCGGATTGCAATTATAGACCGGGCATTCCGTCGCAAAATGGATGAATGGGCAGAAGAAATCGGAATTACTGCCGTCCAGCTTCGGGTATTAGGAGAAGTCAGTCTGATGGAAGATAATGGAGTGGAAGAAGTAAATCAGAAGGACTTAGAACATATCGAGCAGGTGACACATCCGACAATGACGGGAATTATAAAAAGGCTTGAGGCAAAAGGATTTTTAATCTGTGCACCAAGTGAGAATGACCGGCGTTATAAGAAAATATCCTGTACGGAGAAATCCCGTGGAATTCATAAGGAGATTGCGAAGAAGGAAGCACTGGTTGTAAAAGAAATGTGTAAGGATTTTACACCGGAGCAGATGGAAACATTTCTGCAAATGACAGAGATGATGTTACAGAATATTTCCTAAGCATAAAATAAAAGTGAAATCGGAAGAGGAGGAAGTTACCGTGTAAATTTTCTTTTCTGATTTCACTTTCGTTTTGAACTAATAGGTAGCTTTGCGACTTAATAAAAAATGGAGGTAATGATTATGCCAATGCATAAGAGAGAAAGTTTGATTTATACGGTGTTAATGTGTTTTTCCATGGTGTTATGGATGAGTATGTATAATGTAGCACTGCATATGGGAACACTGAATATGGAAGTAATAAGAGAAGGCTGGCTGGGATTCCCACTGGCATATGTATGCGCAATGTGTCTGGATTGGTTTCTGGTATCTAAAATTGCAAAGGGATTTGCATTTCGTTTTCTGGTAAAACCGGAAAGCAGCACAACGAAAAAAGTGATTGCAGTTTCCTGCTGTATGGTAGTTCCGATGGTAATTTTCATGTCCTTATACGGTGGACTGGAAGCCTGCGTAAAAAGCGGAGCATGGAATATGCTTCTGATTATCTGGCTTACCAATATTCCAAAGAATTTTATTATGGCACTGCCGTTTCAGCTTCTGATTGCAGGTCCGTTGGTAAGAAAGATTTTTCGGACAGCATTTCCGGTTGGAACCGTATTATTAGAAGCAGAAAGTGGAAATCCTGTATAAGAATTCCTCTTGTAAAATCCAAACATATGTGCTAATATAAAACAAGAACAAATGTTCTTGAAAGGCATTGATATGAATGGAAATAAAATCTATTTATGTATTGATTTAAAATCTTTTTATGCATCGGTGGAGTGCGTGGAATGGGGATGGGATCCGCTGACTGCCAGGCTGGTGGTCGCAGACCCGGAACGCTCAGAGAAAACCATCTGTCTTGCCGTATCACCGGCGTTAAAGCAGATGGGAGTTCCCAACCGGTGTCGTGTCTTTCAGATTCCCAAAGAAATTCCATATAAGATGGCACCACCCCGTATGCAGCTATATATTGATTATGCAGCGGAAATCTATGGCGTATATTTAAAATATATTGCAAAAGAAGATATTCAGGTCTATTCCATTGATGAAGCATTTTTGGATGTGACGGATTATCTGCATCTCTACCAGATGACAGCAGTGGAACTGGGCAGGACAATCATGCAGGATATTTTAGATACCACGAAGATTCCGGCTGCCTGTGGTGTAGGAACCAATCTCTATTTAGCGAAGGTTGCTTTAGATATTATGGCAAAGCATGAGACAGACCGGATTGCCTATCTGGATGAAGCACGCTACCGGGAGAAACTCTGGAAACATAAACCGCTGACTGATTTCTGGCGGGTGGGGCGTGGAACGGTAGAGCGTCTATCGAATATGGGCATCTGCACAATGGAAGAGATTGCCCATGCCAGAGAGTCTTTATTATATAAGTCTTTTGGCATAGATGCAGAGCTGTTAATTGATCACGCATGGGGAAGAGAACCGGTAACGATAGCGGACATCAAGGCATATCGGCCGAAGAATACATCCTTTTCCAGCGGTCAGGTGCTGCCGCGGGATTATGAGTATGAGGAAGGTGTACTGGTGGTAAAAGAGATGGCAGATTTATTGTGCCTTGACCTGGTAGACCAGGGTCTTGTAACATCCCATATCAGTCTGGTAATCGGTTACAGCAATCAGAAATGCTTTGAACCGGCGAAGGGAAGCACAACGCTGCGCAGTGCAACCAGCTCCAACCGCCGGCTGCTGTCTTATGTAGAGCAGCTTTATCGGAGAATTGTAAGACCGGGAGCATATATCCGGCGGATTACATTGACTTATACCGGCGTAATGGCAGAAGATTATCAGCAATTTGATTTGTTTTCAAATCCGGAAGAGACAGAGAAGGATGTGAAGGCACAGCGTGCAGCAATCTCCATCAAGCAGCGCTACGGTAAGAATGCTATTTTAAAGGGAATGAATTTGGAAGAGAGTGCAACGACAATAGAACGAAACGGTCAGATTGGAGGGCATAAGAGTGGCGTATAGAAGAGACACCATGGGAGCCGGACAGCAGGAAAACGCATCCGGCTGGAATGAGAGAGAGAATCTGAGAAGAGAGAAAATGGACATCGAAGACCGTGCCAAGCAGTTTATGCCCTTCGATGCCCTGAAGGGCTTTAAGGAAGCACTGCGGAAGAAGGAAAAAGAGAAAGGGTATTGATTTTTTTGACAAAATGATATAAATATATATCTGTAGCATTGTATAGATACAGGGAGTAGATTCCACAAAACAGCTAGGAAGCTGAATCGGAATGCTGAGGGAGGAAAAGAAAGAATGATTCGAATCATGCTTGTAGAAGGTGATAAACTTTTGTGCAAGGAATATGCATTAGAAATAGCCCGGGATGAAGAATTTGCATTGGTAGCGGTAACGGGGCGGCAGAGTGATGCAATCAATATTCTGACAGAACAGGAAGTAGATGCAGTAATTGTAAATTTGGAGTTAGAAGAAGGTGACGGAATCCATCTCATTATAGAGATGAAACGGAAGTTAAAGAAACATCCGGAAATTATCGTAACAACAAATTATGGTTCGGAGCATTTTCTGCATAGCATCAATAAGTTAGATATAGATTTGGTTTATAAGAAAAATAACGAATTATTTTCACCAAAGAAAATTATTGAAATAATTAAGCTGACCGCACCAACGACTGCAGATGTAGAAAGCGAATATCATAATGGAAGAAAGGTAATCTATACGGAACAGGAAGAAACCGAAATTCAGTATGTACTGGCATGGGGTGAACTGATAAAAAGCGGTTTTGAGCCGGACCGAAAAGGAACCAAATATCTTGCAAGAGCAATTGGGATTCTGTTGGCTGTTCCCAATGGTACGTCAATCCAGATAACGAATGATGTTTATCCGCAGGTTGCACAAGTATATCAGACATCAGTAAGTGGTGTGGAAAAATCAATTCGAAATGTAATAGAACGGGTATGGTCAAAGCCAGATAAGGAGACATCATACCTAAAGAATCCAGAATGGAGAGGCTCAATACAGAACAAACCATCGAATACAGAGTATATTCAGTGTGTGGTCAGACGATTGCGGAATGTTTTACATTAAATAAATACTTACAAAATAGAAGAAATTTGAATTTCTAAGGAGATTCAGATTTCTTTTTTACTTTACAGGAAATTGCTTTCCTGTAAAGTAAAAAACGCTCCGCGAGGATGCGCACTGCGGCGTATAAGGTAGATGTCGCAAGCGACCGCCGCAGGCGCGAGAATGTGTCAAGGCACATTCTTTGTTCTTTATGCGAGAAACTCGCAAAGTGTGCTTTTCGTAGTTGCCTTGCATTGTAAGAAATTGTGGTTATAGTTATTGGTAAAAATGCACAACCAATTCGTACTTCGTGCATGAGTGTAACCGGTTTTTATATATAATTCGACTTAAAAAATTTTTGGCTCGACCTTGAATCTGCTGGAAAGCGGTAAAGGAAATTTTGAGAAAAACAGCATAAAACAAGGAATTTGGAAGAAAAAATAATAAAAATAAGAGTGGCATAAAAGTCGAATATAGGGTGCTGAAAAGTCGAATTTCAGACAAAAATAAGTCGAATATTTTTCCTTGAAAGTCGAATGGAAAAGGGGAAAAATAGATAACAGACAGGATAAAAACAGAATAATAAAAGTGGAGAAAGTTATGGGATTTCAGGTAAAGTATGAAGAAATTACCAGCATTCGGGAACTGATTCTGGCACAGCTTGACCGGTGGATAGAACAGATAGATGTGGTAAGAAGCAGTATTGTAGAGATTGCTGCCATGTCGGAGATGCATGGAGAGGCAGCAGAGCATGTAAGAAGCTATATGTGGGATTATCATATGAATCTTGCAAATATGATAAAAGATACGATAGAAACCTACCGGAGCAGCTTTATACTCTATACAGACTGGTATTATAACATTGATTCTGACCAGATGGCAGAGATGTCCCAGGATTCCATGGAGGGATTGGAGGAAAATATCCAGGGAGCCAGGTCAGACTTTGATGCGGTAGCAGAGGAAGTGGCGGATATTGAGAGAGAACTGTCTGCTTATCTTGATGTGGGCAGATTTTCTACAACCTGTATGGAAGCTGTTTTGACAATGCGCTTGCCGGAGTGCAGAATGTCCGTACACAGATAGGGGAATATGAAGAGGCACACAGCCATGCAGACATGTATCCCATCGATATGATGGTAGGTTATCTTCGCAGTATTATTGGTGGACAGTTAGGTGGCAGTAGTGCTACAATCAGTGCATATGATGCATCGGTTGTGAATGCAACAGAGTCCTTCCAACTGGCACAGATGATGGATGGAATGTTAAGTACATATCTCGAGCAGGTGAAGGACAGGGTAAACTCCTGTGAGGAGTTCTATGAACTGCAGCAACAGCAGTGGCAGGAATCTATCCGACTGAGAACAGAAGAAGGCATTGTGAAAACACTTGTCGGAGTCGGAACCATGATTCTGGGAGGAATGCTTGTCGTAGCAACCTGTGGTATGGCACTTCCTTTAG